>NZ_JBEXCV010000128.1:0-25934 GCF_040605455.1 Embleya sp. NPDC005575
TGTGTGGGGGGTGTGTGTTTTTGTTGGGGGTGGTTGTTGGGTGGGGGCTTTGGGGGGGTGCGGGTCGCGCCGGGGGGGGGGGGGGGGGCGCCCCCACGGCGGGTTGCGACGAGCGTGTGACAAACCGGTGCGGCAATCACTCCCGCGGAGTGACCTCGGTCAGGCCGGTGCCGCGGTGGCGGTGGGCGCGGGCGCAGTGCGGGCAGACGAGGTCGGCATCGAGGGTGTGGCCGCAGGCGCAGGCCCAGCCGCAGGGGCGGGCGGGGTTGCCCGCGACCAGGGCGTGATCGGGGACGTCGTGGGCGACGACGGCGCCGAGGGCGACCATGGCGTGCCGGCCGATGCGGACGCCGGGGGCGACGACGGCGCCGGCGCCGACGGTGGCGCCGGACTCGACGGTGACGGGGGTGCGGTCGAAGTCGTCGGGGCCCTTGCGCCGGCCGTCGGGGGTGGTGGCGCGGGCGGCGGCGTCTTCGAGCAGGAGTGCTCCGGGGCAGATCATCACCGCGTCGGCGACGCGGGCGCCGAACACGCTCGCGTGGTTGCCGATCTTGACGCGGTCGCCCAGGACGCTGCCGGTGCCGATGTAGGCGCCCTTGCCCACGACACAGTCCGCGCCGATCCGGGCCCCGGTGGCGACCTGCGCCTGGTGCCACAGGCGACTTCCGTCGCCGACCAGGGATCCGGGGTCCGCCCGGCCGGGGCCGTCGAAGCCGGTGCCGGCGGTGGTGTCGGCGGCGAGCCGGTCGCGGTGCGTGTGCCATGGGTCGGTGTCGCGGTCGCGATCCCCGTTCCGGCCCCCGGGGTCGGGAACGGGCTCGGTGCTCGGAGCGGTGTCGTCGGTCCGGCGGGCGTGAGCCGTGGGGCGGGGCGCGGAGTGGGTGAGGTGGGTGACGAGGTCGTCCAGGGTGGTGGCGTCGGCGAGGACGGCGTCGGGCAGTGCGAAGCCGGTGGTGTGTTCGATGTCGACGGCCAGGGCGAGGCGGTCCAGCGAGTCGAGTCCGAGTTGGTCCAGTGCGGTGGTCGCGGTGATGTCCGCGTCGGGGCGCAGGGTGCGTGCGGTGGCCAGGACCAGTGCGCGCATGTGATCGGGGGCGGGGTTGGGGTGGGTGGGGGTCATGGGGTGGTCTCCAGGCGTCGGGCGAGGGCGTGGAGGGAGGGCACGGCCTCGATCACGGGTGCGGTGTTCCACAGGCGGCGTATCGCGCGTCCGTGGGGGCTGTCGTGGTCGGCGAGGGCGCGCAGGCCGGCGACGGCGAACGCGGCGAGTTCGCGGGCGGCGTGGGGCGGCAGGGTCGTACCGTCCTGGGTGAGGTGTTCGACCAGGGCCTGCCCCGCGCCGTCGTCGAGGATCGTGGCCAGGTCCGGGATCGGCATGGGGCGATTCGCGCGGTAGGGGTGGTCGTCGAGGGTGCCGGGGGTGGTGATCTCGTCCGCGATCAGGTGGGCGATGCGGGGGGCGAGGAGGATTCCGCACCGGTAGGTCGCGGTCGCCAGCACGATGCGCGGGTCGTGGGTGGGTCCGATCAGGGGCAGGTGGTCCACGGTGTAGGGCCGCAGGCCCACCCGGGTGGACAACAGGTGGGCGAAGACCAGCGCCGGGTCCAGTCGGGTGCGGGCGCCGTGGATGAGGACGGAGAGTTCGTCCAAGGTCGCGGGGACGTCGGGATCGGGGCGGGTGGTGAGCCGGTTGGTGCCGCCCAGGTAGAGCGTGTCGTCGGCGCGGGGCACGAGGTGGACACCACAGGCGAACGCAGCGTTCGGGGTCCGTACGACGTGGCCGGGTTCGCCCGGCCGGGGGCGGCGCAGGGTGATGCTCGCGCCGCGGCCGGCGAGGATCGGGGGGATTCCGAGGTCGTGACCGGCGTCCGGGAGGAGTGAGGGGGTGGCGGTGCCGGCCGCCAGGACGGTGCGTGGGGCGCGGATGCGGGTGCCGTCCGCGCACAGCACGCCGTCGTGGGTGACGCTTCGCGCCGGCCGGTCGTGCCAGGTGGCGGCGCGATGGTCGGCGACGGCGGTGGTGAGGGCGTCCATCAGGGTCGCGCTGTCGAGCCACGCCTCGGTGGGCAGCCACAGCGCGCCCGCGCCGGTGTCGGGCGCGCTCACTGCGGTGATCGCGGTGGGTGGGTGGTGTTCGGCCGGGTGCCCGGCCGCGCGGGCGGTGCGGGCGACGGCGTCCAGGTGCGGGCGCTCGCCGGCCGCGGCCAGGACCCAGGTCCCGCGTCCGGCGTGCACCGTGGCGCCGGTGTTCGTGCGCAACCGGTCCAGCCAGGCCGGGTACATCTCGTGGGCGGCCAGGCGTTCGGCGGTCTCCACGCGGACCCGGTCGGAGCCGTGGTGGGGTTCGACCTCGGAGAACGTGGACAACATCGCGCCGGCCGCGCGGGTCGCCTGCCCGGCGTGATCGCCGCGCCGGGGTCCGACCACGGCCACCGTGAGGCCGCGATCCAGGAGTTCCAGGGCGGTTGCCAGGCCGATTACGCCGGTGCCCACCACGCTCACGTCGACGTCAGCCACGGCGATCACCGGCTGCCGTGTGGAGGTTGTGCGCGGGCGCGGACGCGTCGTACGCGACCTTGGTCTGCATCAACACCCGGCGCGTCCCGTCCGCGAGACCGGACTGCTCCCCCAGGGCCGTGCGGCCGTGCGCGATCCGCGTCTGGTCGCACACCATCAACTGCCCGCGCCCCAACGCGACGGCGCGGGTGTGGCGGGCGAGCGTCGCGTCGAACCGCTTCAACACCGCCCGGTGGGCGCTGTTGCGCGGGTCGGTGACGGCCTTGGCGGCCCACCTCACCCGTTCCCGCCCGCCGGGGTCGAGGTGTTCCAGGATCGGGAACGGCAGTCGGGGTGCGCCGACGCCGGAGAGACGGTCCGCGCGGCCCTCGAAGTAGACGGGCCGGCGCAGGAGTTCGCGGTCGCACTCGGGGGTTTCGGCGAGGGCGGCGCGCAGGTCGCCGATCAGGGACGCTCCCCCGCCCGCGGGGTCCGGGCGCAGGACCAGCAAAGCGGTGTAGTCCGGGACGTGTTCGACGTTGGGGGCATCGATGTGCAGACCCTGCGCGCCGGTCCCGCCGAAGGACGCGGCGTCGGCGTCGGGTCGCGTCTCGCCGCCGATCCACAATCCGGTGCCGGCGTCGATGGAGGTGAACGGGGCGCCCAGGGTGCTCAGGGCGGCGGCGGCCACGCGCATCAGAGTGGCGTCGTCCATGCGGGCGGGCAGGGCCAGGACCGTCCAGCCGCGCGCGTCGGGCTCGGTGCGGGAGGTGTGCCGTCCCAGCGCGGCCGGCACGGCCCCGGCCGTGTCCTCGGCCCAGATCGCGCGGGCCGCGGCGATGTTGCGGGCGCTCCAGGTGTGGCCTTCAACGCTGTCGTCGCAGGCGTCGGCCAGGTGCCGGGCCAACGTGTGGGGTATCACCGTGCGGACGGGGTCGGTGAAGCGTACGGGGTCGGTGAATCGTGTCGTCACCGGATCTCCTCGATGTCGGCGGGACTTCGCGACGGCCTCGGCGTGTCGGCGTCGTGGGTCCAGCACACGCCGTCGCGGGGCCGGTGGGTAAGGCCGCTCGCGGGCCCGGGGGTTACCACCGGTACCCACGCCGCCCCACCCGCCCCGAGCCCGACCGACCGGGCGACCCCCGCAGCCGCCTGCGCACGGGTGCGCGCCGTGATGGCAAGGCAGGTGACCCGGCACCGCATCGCCGGCGGATTCCGGCCTCCCGTTCGGGTCGCGGCCAAGAGCGGCAGCCTGGTCGGCGTGATCCGCAACGAGATCGGCGTGATCTCCTACCCCGACGGCCGCCGATACGCCGCTGCCGTCTTCACTCGCTCCAGGCCGGGCTCGGACGACTTCGCGATCAGCGGGGCCATCGGCACCGCCACCGCACAGGCCGTCGCCGCGTTGCGGAACACAGGCGTCTGATACCCCTACCGGCACCGACTTCGAGCAAGGCCCTTGGGGATCTCCGACAGCCCCTGACGACGCAGCCGAAGCAGGGCAACACCCGCACCCACGGATCAACCAGAGGGAAGTCACCACGCGGCCGACCGGCACTGGGAAACGATCACCAGCGACACGGGAAACCGCAAGCACGTTCGACACTGCTTCGCAGATCACCACCAACTCGTGAACGGCCCTGGCCGAGGTGCCCGTGCCAGACGCCGTCCCGGGACAGGGTGGCGTCGAGGGTGACGTCGTGGGGGAAGGCGCCGGGGTCGATGCGGGCGCACGGGATGCCGCGGTGGTTGAGTTCGGTGATGACGAGGTCGGCGGTCGGGTCGACCGGCCCCGTGGCGACGAGCACCCGGGGCCGGCCGGTCCGCGACGGGGGTCGGTCAGAGATCGTCGGCTCCCTCGTCGATGGCGATCGCGGAGTTCCCGTCGGTGCTGAACGTCGACTTCGTGGCCATTTCGATGCCCGGCACCTCGATCAGCGGCCGCCCGTCCAGCCACGAAACCTGCGTGCGCTCGTCCAGGGCCAGCGCGCCGGGAAGGTCGATCGCGGTCCCGGCGGGGCGCGACCGGTCCAACAGCAGCGGGACCAGGGCGACTTCCGTCGTCATGGTTGCCTCGGTGGTCCGGGGCTCGGTTTCGGGTTCGAACACGGTCCTCATGGCGATCCCTTTCGTCGTCGGGTCGTGCCTTGTGGTGCGGCGTTGTGGTGTCAGCGTGCGTCGGCCCGGTGTCGGCGGTCATTGCGGGTGAGCGCGCACGGCATTGAGGTCGAGTGTCAATAGAGGTGGTGTCGGGGCGAATGTCTCCCGGATGGCGGCCGGTTCGGGTTACGGTGCGGTCATCGTTCGGTGACGCACCGTCGAGGGGGCGCGATGTCGAGGCCGACCCGGGCGCGGCGTGAACAGATCCGCCGCGAGGCCGCGACCATCCGTGCCCGCTGCGAGCGCGAAGGCCGACCCGTCGAGGAGATCGCGGACACCATCGGCGAGCGCATCCCCGAACTCTCCGCGTTGGAGGGGTGGCGCCTGGCGCTGGGCTGGACGCGCGCGCAGACCCTGGTCATCGTCGCGCGGATCTACGCCGACGACGGACTGCGCGTGCCGGGCCTCTCGGCGGAGCAGTTGTGTCGTTTCGAACACGGGCCGGATCGGCCCGGGCCCGAGTACGCGCAAGTCCTCGCACGCGCATACGGCACCACCGAGCACCGGCTGGGGTTGGCGACACGGTGCGCGTGCGGAAGGGACGAAACGAGGCTTCCGACGGGCGGGCTCGGGTACGGTCGGGCGCGGGAGACCCACGTCGGGTGGGCGACCACGCACTGGGGAGTGGAACACGTGACCACCGCCGCCGGACTGCCCGCCGTCCGTGAGTCCCTCCACCGCGCCCTCACCGACGACCCGCGCGCGTCGCGGGCCCTCGCCGAGGCGGCCGTGGAGCCCTACGCGCTCAACTACTCGCGCCACCCACCACAGGTACTGTTCGGCGAACTCCACCGCGTACGCGGCATGTTGGCGCCCGTGCTCGAACACGCCGCCGGCGGTGGGGACGACGTCGCGGCGGCGGGTCTGCGGTCGGTCGCGGCCCGGCTCACGGCGCTGTTGGGCAACCTCGCGTTCCACCTGGGCGACCACACCGGCGCCCAGGCGCACCTGGCCGCCGCCGCGCTGTTGGGCGAACGCTGCGGCGCCGACGACCTGCGGGCGTGGACGTTCGGCGCGGCGTCGATGGTCGCCCGCGTCGACCGACGCCACGAAGCCGCACTCGCCCATGCCGAACACGGCCTCGCCCTGGCCGGCACAGCGCTGCGACGCGCGCAACTGTCGTCCTGGGCCCTCGCGCCGTCCCTCGCCGCACTGGGCCGAAGCGAAGACGCCCGGCGCGCGGTCATCGACGCCGACGACGCGCTGGACGCCGCCCCGGCACAGGCCCCGGGGCGGTTCGGCTTCAATCACGCCGAACACCTCCTGCACACCGCCGAGACCCACATCGCCCTCGGACAGGGCGACCGTGCCGGCGTCCACGCGCACGCGTCGATCGCCGCCGCCGTGCACGCGTCACCGGGCTGGGCGGCGGCCGCCGCCGTCCTGGCCCTGGCCGAAGCACCCACCACCCCCGGCGACGCCGCCGCACGCGCGCACGACCTCCTCGACCGCGTCCCCGCACACCACCTGCGCGCCACCACCCGCGAACGCCTCGAACGCCTGGCCCCGAGCCTGCCCCGGGAGGTACCCGCCGGCGCCGAACTCCCGGGGACGCATCGCGGCGTTGCCCCCGGCCGTCGACACCCACGGACGGCCCTCGCCGCCGTGAGGATCGACCGCCGACTGCCGCCGGCCTTGATCTACGCAGCCCTCCGACACCGGCGATGACGACTTCGCTGACGCGCCGACGGGCCGGTTCACGTCCTCCGGTCCACGACAATCCGGTCGAACCACCTGGCCACACCCCAGCTCGGAGTCCGGGCCGAGTCCCAGGCAGCGGTGACCGCGGGCCCGGTATCCCGCCGGCCGGCATGGGGTCGTCGACGTCGAGTCGGTCGACCGGTTTCGACCGCGATGTGCTCCCGCCGGTGCGAGGTGCGCGGATCGTTCGCCGGGGCCGATCTCTTCGACGGGTTGTCGAACGGGGCCCGGCCGTCGGCGGTTTCGTCGCGTCCGGCGCGCCGCCGGGGTCGTCGCCGGCGGTCGCGGTCGACCCCGCGGCGGCCGGGACCCGTCGGTCGCGGGGTCGACCGTCCCGGGGTCGTGGACAGGTGGCGCCACGCGACGTCAGTCCGTGGAGCGGCCGTTGCCCGGGTACTCCTCGGGGGGCAGCGAGTCCCATTCGGTGTTCGCGCCGTCGCGCGTCACCATGAACAACGGACGCGACCGCAGGACCCGCCCGACCCGTTGCCCGCACATCACGACCCCGAAATCGTCCGGCCCCGCGTAGCCCTCGAGCGAGTAGCGAAGGTACACGCCCCTCGCCTCGGCATACGCGATCGCCTCGCTCTCCAACTCCGCCCGGTCCCTGCCGACCAGCGCGAGTCCGTCGTAGGCGACCCGGGGACCGTGCACGGCGTCGACGGCGACGCAGAACAGCCCCACGGCCCGGCTCACATACGCCGTGACCGCGGGCAGTGAGGAAGCGGGCTCGGGACGGCGGACTTCGATCCTCCACGTCGGCGAGAAGATCGCGCGGCGCGGCACACCATCGCCGACGCTCGTCCGGCCGGGTATCCCGGCTGCCGCCCCGACCACCTCGTCCACGGTCATACCGAACCGGAGCGGGCCGATGCCGACGGTCGGCGCATAGACCCACTCGTCCCATCCGGCGGCCCCGGTCCCGAACACCGCGACCGCGGTCGCCCCCGTGAAGACACCCGAGACCCGCCGCCGCCTCGCGACCAAGGCATCGTCCGGCGTCGGCGGCCCTTCCGGCGCGCCCGCACCTGCGGACGCGGCCGGAACCGGCGAACGCAGGGGCCGGTCGGCGAGGACCTCCTCGAGGTGTTCATGCTCGTAGTGCTCGATCGCATACGCCAGAGCCTGATACACGTCGTCGGCCAACCGGGGCCCCCACCCCCGGCGGCGGGCGTCGTCCGCCGCGAAGATGGCGGCGACCGCCCGGGTGTACGCGTCGAGATCCGCGAGAAGGGCGCCGGGCGCCGGAAGATCGGTCACGGGAACGATCATCACCGACAGCCCCGACACCGGGCGCCGCCCGCTGTGACAACGCAACGCGGTCGGCCAACCAACGGACCGGACGTCCCTGGTCAGAACCTTCTGACGCTTCGTGGTCGGCAAGAGCGACGCAGGCTGGTTCGGCGCCCCCGACCGCGATCTCCTCAAGAAGGCCGCCCGGGCCGTCCTCGCGATTCCGGACGGACGCCGACACCACGAACCACACGGCCCCGTAGCCGAACTCCCCACCGCAGCGCCCGCACACATCCGGGACGGCGGAGAGCTTCGGACCGCCGGCCGGCCCTGTCGCCCCCGGCCACGTCGATCGACGAACTCGGCACGGGCGCGGGCACACCGTCCCCGGGGCCGCCCGGGTCCTGGGACTCGGCCGGCCCCAAGGACGGCGCCCGCGGCGCGAGGGTCGATGCGGACCCGTTCGTCGTGTCGGCGGGTGCCGGCTACCGCGGGTGGTAGGAATCGGCGATCCGACCGACGCAGACCGCCATCACGACCAGGCCGACCGCCCACGCGAGCACCGCGCCGTATCGCACGGCCCGCGCCCCGGCGAGGACCGCGATCGTCCCGGAGACGCCCAGGAGTGGTCCGCCGATCCACGGGATCTGCCAACACAACGCCTGACCCCTCGTCGTGCAGATCAGACCGTCCGCCGCCGACTCGCACGGGTCGCTCATCATCGCCCCGACGGGCAGTACCAGCATCAGCACGCCGGTCGCCGCCCACAGCAACACCAGGGCCGACACCACCAGCGAAACGCGGCCCCCGCCCCCCGCCCGCGTTCCGCCGCCCGAATCCCGCCGCCCCGCCGTCGTCGTCATGCACCCACCCTCCCGGCGGAGGGCACCACACCCCCAGGGACGACATACTCAACCGGGGCTGTCCACGTACTCAGACAACCGGGCAACCGCGGCGGCATCGGACCCACCCCGTCGACCCTGCCACCGGCACACTCCGGGCGGACACGTGTCGCAGATCGACGCCATCCCGCGGTGCGCCGTCATGTCGGGAGGGGGTCGACACAACGCCATGGGAGTTGGCCGCGCCGGGCAACTCCGCGCGGTCGCACGCATTTCGGGAGGCGGGCCGCCGACCCCGGCACCAGGCATCACGTCGGAGAGCCGACTGTGGAAAGGCACCGACGGGTCGACGGCGCACGCCGGAGCCTGTCAACGCTCGCTGAAGTCGACAGGCCCGGACGACGACGACTACTGGTGAGCACGCTGCATGCGTTCACCGCCGTCTCCGTCCCGACAGGGCCGGCGGCCTCCTGGCGTATCTGCCGTACGGCCGCGATACCGAGCCCTCGCGTCCTGGTGAAGCCGGCGCACCGGGCGAGACCGGCGATCCCGGCCGATACGACCCGTGCGGGAACGTGGGGGGCGTATCGGCGGTGCACACAGGTCATCGGACAGGGCCCGGCGCGTCGGAGGATCGCTGATCAGTGCGTCCCGGTCCGGACGTCACTCGACGAGGTATCAGCGCCGGGATCCTGGTGGACACGCCGTGTCCAACGCTCGACGGTCTCGCGGTCCAGGCCCGTCCAGCGGACAACGTCGCTGATCGGGCGGCCCTGGGCCACTGCGGCGGTGACCATCGGCCTCAACCGCTGGTCCATCTCCGTCAACCGCTGCCGCAGGACGCGACGTTCCGGACCCAACGTGTCCAAGGATTCAGTCATGTCACCAGTGCACTGTGACACGCTCCCGGCGGTCAACTCGTTCCGGTCGGAGTTGCTCGACCCGCACGCTCTTTGGGGGACAGGGAGGCGCTGACGACGTTCCTTGACGTGGTGCGGCGCAGCGAGGCGTTCGCGAAGCCGGCCGACACGCTGGCCGAGAGCGAGGTCCGACCCCGCGAAGGCGACGTTCTACGGCGTGCGGAACGGGAGTTCCAGGTCTGACCCTGTGCGGCGGCCGGCCACCCGACGTTGCACACCGAGGCCACACACGGCGGCTCTCGGAAATCTGCGACCCGCCCAAAGGGCGGGGTTGCGGATGCGGCAGGGTCTATGGCACCGAGGTCGGTTCGCGGCACAGGGGCCCGACGAGTTCGACGGCGGCCTCCCTGAGCCGGAGCAGACTCACATCCATCTCGTCCCGCCCGGGCCGATGAGTCGCCCCGGGGATCGCCAGCGCGCCGGTGGTGAGGATCGCCCCCAGGCGATCCTCGGCGTGGCCGCTGTCCCACCGCAGGCAACGGGTGGTGTTGCTGCGCCGGGGGCGGCACGAGACGGGCGCGGGATCCGTAGCCTCTCCACCACAGTCCGGCGCGGACCATCAGCGCGCTGCGCAGCACGGTGCATACGTCCGGTCGCCAGTGGTGGGCGGATCGTTGTTCGGTCGGGGTTACGGCGGGTTCGTTCCACACCGGGTGGCGATGGCGCAGGGCGCGGCGGGCGGCCATCGCCTCGACCTCGCGTTCCCAGTTTTGCGGGCGAGGCGGGTCGGGACGGGTGAGGTGTCGCGCAGTTCGAGCAGTCCGCCCGTGGGCAGGTGTTCGAGCAGGATCCTGCCGCCGGTGAGTTCGCGAAGGCGCAGCCCCGCGATGCCGCATTGTTCAAAGGAGTCGTCCTCGAAGACGGTGGTTCGAGGCAGGAGGTAGCGGGTGACGCGGGCGGCGGTGTTGGTCTGGATGATCAGCCGGTCGCGGCGGGGGCGATCCAGGAGAAGTAGAGCGGGAGTTCGGGGAAGGTGCGTCCGCCGTGGCGATCCCAGGGGTGTTCGCCGTCCCGACTGAACAGGCAGTCGAACAGCATGGCCTGGAAGGCCTGTTGTCCGGGATCGTCGGTGTCCAGGGCCGGCCTGCCCCGGCGCAGATATCCGCTCAGGACCCGCAGGGGGACTCCCGTGAGGTCGTGGCATTCGCGGCGGCGGCCCGGTCGTTCACATGTGGCATGGCTACTCCACGGCGTTTCCCGGATCGCGCCGCGGGTCGGAGAAGGAAACCATGCGGTGTCGTGCCTGATCGGGCCGGAGGCACGGGCATCGCACCCTTGGGTGTCTCGCTCGTTCGTCCGGGCGAACGGCACACATGGTCCGCCTCCGGGACCGTGACGGTGACGATATCGGGCAGGCGGGGGCATGCTGCCAAGACACGCCGCGTGTCGCGGACGCGCGAATCGTTCTCGTCGGTGAGGACCGTGCGGTCGTACGTGCGGTCCCGGGTTGCACCACCCGGAGACACGATTCCACCGGGCAAGTGATTACCAATCGGACAGACACTTCCGATCAACAGCTCAACCCATCAAAGAGTCGCGCTCTGGTCGGCGAGCAGGACGGCCGGCAACGGGGCCTCCAGCACCAGGGCCCGTGGGAGTGACAGACCGAAGTGCCGCTCCAACACCCCCAGAGTGGTCCGGTGCACCTCGCGGCCGGTTCGCTCCTCGTCCGGCAGACCTTCTGCATTCAGCAACTGCTCTATCTTGCCCGCAACTTCGGGGTCTCCGACGACCTTGCCATTGCCCCAGGAGTCGTCCAGGTGCAGATTGAACGAGCACACCGTCCGGCCGTCCCGGTAGTAGTGGAAGGTCGGCGGCACCGGCTTGCCGTTCTCCTCCTCGTACTCCACCAAGAAGACCTCCGTGCCGCCCACGGAGATCGCCGGATCGTTCTTGAACTCACCGAACCAGCCCCCGTACGCCACCGCGAAGGTCCACCCGCCGCCAGCCCCCAGCCGCAGCCCGATCCCGTCCCAGGCGTCCCCGAACTTTTCCTCCAACGCTTCGACCAGCCTGTCCCCGGTAAGCTCCCCAACCGGCTCCACCGTCCGCTTCGACCACTGGGCCGAGGCCGCGATCCGCGCCGCCAGCGCCTCGACCCCGAGCCCTCGGGCCAGCGTTACGCTGTAGCCGCCGAAGGCGATGCTCTGTGGCTCCGCGAGCCAGGCGATTCCGTCCGTCATACAGGTGATCCTGTCGCACCACACCGACACCCCCGCCCCGAGCCACCGAACTGGTCCTGGCAGCACTGGAGATGGCCTTGTGGCTGCGCGACCGCACCGGCACCCGGCCAGGGACGGGCGAACTGATACATCACTCCGACGCGGGGTCGCAATACACATCTTTCGCCCTGGCCGAGCATCTGAGCCGGGACGGCATCGCCCCCTCGATCGGCTCGGTCGGCGGCGTACTGGACAACGCGCTGATGGAATCCACCATCGGCCTCTACAAGCAATGCCGCGGAGTTAGGGCTCGCAGAGCATTAACCCGCAGTCTTGATCTCTGTTGGGAGGGTGATTCCTGCCCTGCTCGCGTGGGCGTGGAGGTGGTCCAGGGTGGTCAGGCGTTGTTCGGCGGGCCGGATGGTGTGGTCCGCCCGTTCCAACAGACACCGGATATCGCGACGCCCCTGACCCGTTCGACCAGCCGAGTCCGGACCTCGCATGGCTATGCCATCCGGCCCTGACCGCGCCCGCGTCGTTTGTCCAGGCCGGCCTCCCGCTCCGGCGGTTCCAACGGCTACCGCACCCGCGCCTGTGTTCCTGGCGGAAAGTGACACACGGTGACCTGGAGGCGTTGGTGCCCGAGGACGACGGCTCGGCCGAGGCGGCGATGCGCGAGAAGCTGTCCTCGCGGTACAACACGGTCCGGCCGTTCCTGGGGTTCTTGGGCGAGTCGGACGCGTTGGGCGCGTTGGGCGCGTCTGGCGTGCGAGCCGCCGCGCGCGAAGTGGGCCCACTACCACGCCCGTTGCCTGTGCCGTTAGCAACCTCGACATCCCAACCTTCCGCGAAGTCGCCGGACGAACGACAGGCCTTCCCCCGGGCAGCCCTATGGCCGGCACGGCCTGACAGCCGGCAAGTTCATCCGGACACGACTGGGAAGTGGAGGCCGTATCCCCGGCAACTCAGCTGACCTGACCATTCTCAAGTTCAAGTTCCATGCCGGTCAGGCTTACTCGAATCCGTCTGACTCGGCTCAGGCTCTCGATCAGCTTTCGGAAGACAGACTTTCGCGCGCAAGCCGGACACGTAACAGATACTGTGAAGCTGAACCGCCGGGCATCGGTGGTGACGCATTGAAGCTCGACCTGGTAGACAACGGCCTCGTGGCACCGCGAGCAGGGCAGCCCTTGAAGCTCCAAAGGAACCCGGTGGCTGATCATCCGGACCATAGCCCCGCAGCTGGGGCAAAAGCTGACCCCCCTGCCTCTGGCCGCCCACCCGTCACCACGCGCGTTGACTTCGACTTCTCGGACTTCGACGTAGAAATCGTTCTCTATGGGCGCTCCACTACGTCGACAACTTTCGCACGGATACTCGCAGTAAAACTCAATGGTTCCAGTGGACATGAACGAACCCCCCACCCTCCACGCTACCGAGTGGCAGCAGTTTAGAGAGGCGGAAGCACCGCGCGGGCTGAAGTTGACCAAGCCGGTGCTGCAATACGCAGGCAGCGGACTCCGGAAATGTTCTTGTCCTGGTAGTTCAGAGAAGGTTCGATCAGGGCCCATTCGTCGTCCCAGGTGTCGGAGGGGTAGCAGCGTCGCCGCGGCGACGGTGTCCCCTTCCTTCCGGGACGGGGTGGGTCCGGCCGGACCCACCCCGTCGATGTCGGCCGGCCGCCGCGGCGAACGCGTGGCAGGCGGTGACCAGGTCCAGGAACTCCACCGAGCGGTCGATCGCGCGGACCGCCGGCGCAACGGGGTCGGTCCGCTCGAAGTGCTCGCGGGCCTGCCCATCGGCATACCGCGGCGCATGAACACGCAGCGGACCGCTTGGTGCGCCCACGGGTCGTGGCGCGCGGCGACGTTGCCGTCCTTGGCGGCGTCGATCAGGACGCGCAGGGCGTCGGCCGCCTGCGGGTGTAGCCGGATCATGCGCTCGGTGTAGGTCTTGCCGACCGGAATCCGCAGCCTGGGACAGCCGTCCGGGTATGCGTCCAGGCAGTGGATGGTCAGCCGCGTGATCTCGCCGCTGCCGGTGAAGGCGTCTTCCTGAACGTCGAATCGGGTACGCGCCCCGCCGAGGTCGACCGCCCACCCCGCCGCGGTGGGCGCCGGGCCAGGGAGGTTGCCGTCGGAGATGAGCATGCGTACCACCTGCCTCTGGGCGTTCCGCCGCCGGAAGTCGGCCGGCGTGACGCCCGACGCCGAGGCCGACGGGCCGGGACCGCCGAGCCGTGTATGGTCCACCCGAATCGTCGCGGGCCAGGCCACCGGCCCGTCGAGGGTAGGCCAGTCGGGCTCGAAGTGGATTGCCCCGTTCAGTTGTTCGCGGATCAGCAAGGTGTTGCCGACGACATGTGCGGGATTGCGGGCCACCACGGCATGCGGGTTCAGTGGCGCGGTCACCGTCCCGCCGTCCGGGACGATCATGCGCAGCTCGCCGGTGACCGGCACCGCGCCCGCGCCCGGGCCGAGGCCGAAGTCTCCGGACTCGGAGGTCGCGTACACGCGCACCCACGTGCGCTTGTGCGCGACCATGCCGACGGTGTTGCGCGGTCCGGCCGGAGTGGTGGCGAACTGTTGGATGGCTTGGGTGACTTCGAGGCCTTGTACGGTGCGCGCGATCTTGCCGACGACGCGCAACGTGTGGGTACTCGACGTGGTTCCGCAGGCCGATGAGCAGGTGACTGTCACGGTGATGGTGCGGGCCGATGCGATGCCTGACAGGTTGACGGTCTCCTGCCGGTACGCCGCCGGCAGGCCCGACCGGTCCACGATGAGGGCGTTGGTCAGGTCGTCCTTGACGGTCAGTCGGACACCCGGCGGAGCAAAGACGCCGGGGCGCGTCACCCAACCCACCACCAGCGCGGCCTTGTTGTGCACCCACGGCGGTTTGGGCATGCCGCCGAACATGAGCCCGCTGATGGCGGGCAGCCCGCCGGCGAAGTCGGGGCAGGTGCCCAGGCGGAAGACGTCCCAACGCACGCCGCAGGCGAAGACGGGCGGCTCGGCGACCACCAGGCTCAGCGGCCCGGCGCCCCCGACATCCCCGCCGAACGCGGAGCGGTCGGTCGGATGTCGGAGAGCGCGGTGCGCGCGGCGGCTGTCGACGCGGAACGGGACGACAAACGGAGCAGCCGTGCCGTTCCCCGGGTCCGGTTCTCCCTCGCCAACCGGAGCGGCGGCCGGCCCGGTGGGCGGGGCTGCGCCACCGGGTGGCGAGCAGTCGGCGGTGCCACCGGAGCAGGGTGCCCGGGGTGACGATCCGGTGGGCGCGCAGCGCCTCGGGCAGCACCCGGGCCACCGCAGACTACAACCCCGCCCTGCGGCAGGTCGGCAACCGCCTCGTCGGCATCCTGTACGGCTGCCTCAAAACCCGCACCCACTACGACGAAGCCACCGCCTGGGCCCACCACGGCCAACTGCCAGCAGCGGCCTGAATTGACACCCAAAAGCGATGAGATGTCTGATACGCCCCGCGACGCGGAACCAACCGCGGCGCAGCGACGGGCGACACCGATCAAGCGGCCACGTGCGGCGGCAACCATTCGGTCACGCGCCGGTGTGGAGGTAGCCCGCCCACAGGGAGGGGGTCGCCGGGTAGCGGTCGCGTACTGCCCGGATGGTGTGGTGCAGGGCAGTGGCGGCCTGATCGGGATCGAGTGTTCCGGGTGGGCCGGTGGTCAGATGGGTGTAGAAGGATTCGGCGATCTCGACGGCCAGACGGTCGTCGATCGGCCACTGGGTCCCGACCACGTGCGGAAATCCGGCGAGTTGAAAGGCACTGGTGAGATGGATGGCCTCCTCCAGGAGGCGGAGGTCACCAGGATCCGTCGTACTGCAGGCGGAGAGGTAGGCCAACCGCGCGTGGTCAAGATCGACCCGGGCGAGGGCGGATACGGTCAACGGTGTCGTGGCATGGTCGTGCAGGAGCAGTCGGCTCCGGGACGGGTCGGCTTGGTTGCTCTCGCCGTGGCAGGCGAAGTGGGCGATCGCGCACCGTGGAAGGTGGGCGAGAACGGTCGCCGCAGTCGGGCCGTTGGTGCGCGAAGAGCGCAGGGCGTCGTCGCGGTCGGCCCCATCAGGCTCGGCGAGTTGGACCGGGTGAGGGAGGAGGGCGCGGATTCGGTGGACCTCCTCGGAAGCGTACGGCAGTGGACTGTGTCCGGGGGTGGTCGGCATGGCGACGATCAAGGATTGGAGATCGGCGGCGGGCTGGTGGGGCCGATGCCGACGGGCGTGGCGCAGGGCGCGGATGGTGGGGGTGTACGACGAGAACGTCTGGCCGTACTCCTCGCACGTGCCCGTCGTGGCGCACTGCTTGTCGACGGGCACGTCCGGCCATTTGGCGGCGTTGGCCTTGGTCATCTTGGGCGGGTCGCAGTCGAACCCGTCCTTCTTCAGGCAGCGTTCCGCGGTGTCGAAGACGATCTGGGCGGTGGGGCGGGTGGTGTCGGTCTTCTTCGAGCCGTAGGTGATCCTGGCGAGGGTGCCGCCGCGCACGTATTCGGTCAGGGTGCCGGAGCCGACGAGGATCGCGCCGCGGGTGTAGCGGTTGGTCTCGGTGTTGTACCAGTAGGTGACCATGCCGCCGCGCGGGTCCACGACGTAGTCGAGGTTCCAGCGCCAGGCCTGTTGGCACCAGGACGCGTCGAACCCGGAGGGTTTGTTGCAGGGTTCGCCGGTGTTGTTGCCGTAGACGGGCGCGGTCCAGGTGGAGTTGGTGGCGGGGTCGGTGTTGTCGCCGCCGGGCTTGTGGCCGATGCCGAAGTAGTACTGGACGCCGTCGCCGGTGGTCAGGCGCCAGTGTTCGCCGTTGTCGTCGCCGTTGGCCGCGCCGGTCAGCGGCTCGATGCGGGAGTCGTCGTCGCCTTCCAGGCGCCACTTGGTCTTGTCGGTGTCGTCCTGGATCAGGGTGGAGGACTTGCCGTTCAGGGACAGGGTCAGGGAGTTCTGGGTGGACCAGCACTTCTCGCCGGACTTGTCCTGGCCGTCGCGCGTGCACGACTGGTAGGAGCGTTCGACGAAGCCGGGTGAGTACTCCCAGCCCTCGCCGATCCACGAGGCCTGGTTGTTGCTGGAGGTGGTGCGGCCGTCGACGCTGCCGGAGTTGTAGCCCAGGTTCACGGTGGGGGCGGTGCCGCCGATGGCGGGCGGGACGCCGATGCCGTACGACCAGTTCATCGAACCGGAGTTGCCGCCCGCCGACCACGAGCCGGACGGGGACAGGGAGGTGGCCTTGTAGTCGCCGGAGGGACCGGAAGCCTCCGCCGTCGCCGCGAGCACCATCGCCCCGGTCGCGGTGCGTGTGTCGGCGCCGCCCGGGGGCAGGTCGACGTCGGCGATCACCCTGTGCTTGACGCGGTCGTTGCGCGCGCCCGTCACCGGCGTCTTGACCCGGCACGCCGCCATGTCCGGGGTGGTCAGCGCGCATTCGGGCATCGCGACCAGACGCAGGCGTGAGGACCAGTCGATCTGAAGGTCGAAGTGGCGTGTGGTCTCGCAGCGCACGTCCCGCATCGAGCCGACCAGCGCCACGGCGGGGCGCACCTTCAGGTCCGCTGCGGCGCGTCGGAAGAATGCGTCCCGGACGGCGAGCGGGTCGGGCGCGGTGAACGGCGCGTTCGGACCGCCGTACACGCCGATCCAGGCAGCACTCGCGGTGGCAGTGTCGACGACCCGGTCCACGCCGCCGCCGATGTTGAACTCGACGAACTTCGGGCCGGTCGCGTCGATCACCATGTCCGGGCGGGCCATGCAGGTCGCGAACCGATCCTCCTCGCGACCATCCATGCACAGGGGGTACATCTCGGGCCCGGCGCCCAGCGCGGCCATCCGCCGGAGCAGCCCGATCAGCCGGGCACCCGCCGCGAAGATGTCGTCGTACACCCGCCCGTTCAGTACCATCGGCCCCAACGGAGCCGGTACGGCTGGGAAGTCGAGGTCGGTCATGGCGGGCCATCGTCTCCCGGACCCGCCTCACCGGGGGCCGATCCCCGGGGGCGAGTCGCACGTAGGGCGTCGGGGAACCGCTCGTTGTCACAGTGCACGCTCCGTCCCGGCATGCGCGCGCACGCTCTCGGCGAACCGGCCCGCTGTGCGTACAGCGGCGCGAGGATCCCGCACGGGGTGCCGAAGAACGCGTCGAACCCCGCAGACATCAGGTCGGGGGCCAGCCGATCAGCCAGGCTCCGGCTCGCGGTGGTCAACGTCATCGGACCGCACCCGTCGTCGCGAGGCGCCCGCTGTCGACGGCCCCGTAGACCCGGCGGAGTCGGCGCCGAGAAGAGGTCTCGCTGAACGGACGGCGGCCGTGCAGCATGCGGCGGTTGTTCCAGATCAGCGCCACACCCCGGCCGAGCAGAACCTCGGTCTGACGGGCCCGTTCCCGCGAGATCTCGTCGAAGGCGTCCATCGCCGCGGCAAGTTCGGCCGGCACGTCGAGGCCCGCGGCCGCGTGGCCCTGCTCGATGTACAAGCGCAGGCAGCGCAACTGGAAGTCCTCCCCGAAAGCAGCGAACACCGGCTGCTGCTTGATGGGCGCCCCTTCGTCCTGGCCGTTGGCCGCGTAGCGCACCGGTCGGCGCAGCACCTCCCCGAACGCCGGTTCTCGGCTGGCCAGTTCCTCCTCGATTCGCCGTCCGTCGATGACGAAGGTCTCGCCCCCGTCGCCCGTCGAAAGACCGAAAAGCATTGCCACGTCGGGTGGTTCGGGCAGCAGGGTGCCGTCGGTGTGGTAGCCGTCGGAGCGGTTCGAGCCCGAGTAGTGACTGACCTGGGCCGTCGAGGTGCCGACCTCGACGGGTAGATGATCTCTCCCGTGCTGTGCTGAGGGGCCGGCCGGAAGATCGAGGTGAAGAGGTTCCAGTAGGCGGTGCAGAGTTCCTGGTCGTCCAGCTGCTCGGCGTCGAGCCGCACGACGGCGTACCCGTCGCGCTCGATCACGGCGCGCGGCACGCCGTTGGCAAGAGCGGCCAGCGCTGCATCACGAATCCCCGGGTCCTCGACAGGCCACGCGTCCAAGGAGATTTCCTCCGCGACGCGCCGCCGCAGCAGCAGCGCGGTGGCCGTCGCGTGGGAGAAAGCGAATTCATGCCTCATGTCAGCCGACTCCGGTTCCGATCTGGGCGTGGCGGGAGAAGCCGCCGGCGGCGGCGGCGCGTGCGAGGATGTCGAAGGGATCGAGCACCGGGACGGTAAGCCGGTTGCCCCAGCGGCGAGCCAGTACGTGGATCTCGCTGCATCCCGCCACGACCGAGGTGGCTCCGGTTTCCACGATCCGGCGAGCGATCCACTCCAGCGCCGGCCCGGGCCCCCTGTTGACCTTGATGGCGTTGATGGCCCGCTGCAGGTCGTGCTCCCAGGCGGGGGCGGCGAACACTACGGAGTCGGCCACCCGGTCCCAGCCGGGGTGCTGCTCGAACAGGCGCAGCAGGCGGGAGTCCTCCGGGCACAGGATCAGATGGCGTCCGGGCGTGCGGGCGATGGCTTCGACCGCGGCGTCGAGCACCGACACCACGGCGGCGCTCAGGTCTCGCGGCACCCGGGGCAGCAGGTGATGGAGCGTCATGCAACAGATGACGATCTCCTGACACCCCAGGTCGGTCAGCGAGCGCAGACTGGCGATCAGCGCGTCGAGCACCGCCGAGTCCTGGCCGTCCATCGTCTGCGGGGTGCGGCGGTCGGTGGACGGGTCCGAATGCAGGGCCAGCCCCGGGAATTCCTGCTCCCGCACACCGGAGCAGTGGTCGTACACGCTGCGGACGAACTCGGCCGAGGAGACCGGTCCCATGCCGCCGAGGACGCCGAGCCGTGCGGTCCGGTTCTCGGTCATCGAGCGGCCACCTCCGGTAGCGGCCGGAAGGTACGCGCAGTACGTCGCGTTCGACGAGCTGCCAGTCACTGCGGGCCGGCGGCGTCTCCGTCCTTCGGCGCTCGGCCATCCGGAACCGGTGGAAGTCCAGCACGTCGGGGGAGAGTTGAAGCCTTCCCGGGTTGAGGAACCGAACGGCGCCATGCGGGTCCCGCGCGGTGGTGACCAGCCTTCTGCTTCGCGATTCGACGGGTCGGTCCGGTGACGAGCCGGAGCCGGGTCAGGTTTCCGGGAGGGTCAGGTCGGCGGCGGTTCGGGTGAGGTGTGTGGTCAGGACCTCGGCCGCGGTGTCGGCGTCGCGGGCAAGGGCCGCCTCCTCCAGTCGGCGGTGTTCGTCGATGCCGTCGCGGTCGCGGTTGCGGTGGGCCGACCAGCGACGCGCCAACTCGCTTGCGGTCCACATGCGATCGAACGTCTCCAGCAGGATCGGATTGCCGCAACCCTCCAGCAGCGTGCGGTGAAAGACCCGGTGTGCCTCGGCCCAGGCGCTGCTGTAGTACTCGCCCTCCTCTGTGTCGTACGGCACCGTGCGGGCCAGCCGGTGGTGCGCCGCCCGTACGCGTGCCTCCCAGTCGACGTCGCCGCGCTCGACGGACATGCGCAGCACGACCGGCTCCACGACCCGGCGCGCCTCGGCGATCTCCTGCCAACGCCGATCCGAGAAGGCCGGCACGGCGAACCCTCGATTGGGCAGCCGGTCGGCCAGTCCCTCACCGACCAGCCGCACCAGCGCCTCGCGGACGACGGCCAGGCTCACGCCCTGCGCCTGCGCGAGGTCCTGCGGCTTCAGCGCGTCACCAGGGGCATGTACGCCACGCATGATCGCGTCCCGCAGGCGGGCGTGCACCTGCTCGGAAAGCATCTGCTTCGCCGGTGCGGACGAGGCGGGGAACGTCTGAGTCACGCCACTCACTATAGACGATCCTCCAGATAATCGATTATCCGTGTTATCGTCGATCCATGAGCACCGACAATCCCTTCACCCGCCTCGCCGCCGAGGCTGCCCCGTTCACCGTGACCAGCACCTCCGTCGCCGACGGCGCTCCCTGGGCGCCCGCGCAGCTCTCCGGCATGTTCGGCATCCCGGGCGGCAAGGACCTCTCCCCCGACCTCTCCTGGAGCGGAGCGCCGGAAGGCACCAGGAGCTACGCCGTCACGATCCACGACCCCGATGCCCCCACCGGATCCGGTTTCTGGCACTGGGCGGTCGCCGACATCCCCGCCGGCGTCACCGAACTCCCCGAGGGCGCGGGCGACGACACCGGCTCGGGCCTGCCCGAAGGCGCCTTCCAGCTGCCCAACGACGCCCGTGCGGCCCGCTTCATCGGCGCCGCCCCGCCGGCCGGGCACGGTCGGCACCGCTACCTCGTGGTCGTACACGCCCTCGACGTCGAGTCCATCGGCGTTCCCGTCGACGGCACCCCCGCCCAGCTCGGCTTCACCATGTCCACCCACACCCTCGGCCGGGCGACCCTGACGGCCACGGCGCGAACTCCGGGCGAGGGCGAGGAGATCGACCCGGTCGAGGTCGTCGAACGCGTCGAGGTCTCCCGCCTCGTCCCCGCCTCCGCCGAAGCGGTCTTCGCGGTCCTGACCGACCCGCGGGGCCACGTGGACATCGACGCGTCGGGAATGCTCCTCGACGCCGAGGGCGGACCGGTGGAACGCCCCGGCGACCGCTTCGTGGTCCACATGGACCGGGAAGCCCTCGGGGACTTCCCCCTGGGCAAGTACGACGTCGAGGTCGTGATCACCAAGCTCGTCCCGAACGAGGAGATCGCCTGGACCGTCGAGGGCCGCATCCGACCGCACGTCCGCCACGTGTACGGCTACCGGTTGGAGCCGGCCGAGGGCGGCACCCTCGTGACGTCCTACTACGACTGGTCGGGGCTCGCCGAGGAGTGGAAGCGGCGCCTCACCTTCCCGGTGGTCCCAGAGTCGGCGCTCAAGGCCACCCTCGGAATCCTCGAACGTACCGTCCGCCGGCGAGCCGCAGCCTGACCGTTCGCCCGCCCGACCGACCGCCCCGGCGCGCCCGAGGCGCCCGACGGGTCGCACGTCCGCCGCCGACCCTTTCGTCGGACGAACCCGGTCGGCCCCTCTCGGCGGCGGCAGAGGGCCGCGGTCACGATGTCGTCGACACCGACCCCCACTACCGCTACGAACTGCGCTTCGGCGAAGGGTCCCTCCCACCCGTGCCCTCGCGGCCGCGCCTGGCGATGACCTGGATGTCCGGCGACACTCGCGGCGGACCGTGGATCGCCGTCGATGTCATCGCGCGGTGCGCGGCGTCCTCGCAGGAGCGCCCCATCACCGTCACCGGGGGGTTCCCCGACGCCGGCGGCGGCGACTTCGAGGAGATCCTCCGCGGCTTCCTCGACTACGGCGCCCCGTTCACCAACCCCGGCGGGGCCTACCGGGGGCTGGTCGACGCGCCGGGCGGCCTGGGTGGCCCTCTGGAGCACGCGACCGTCACCGTCCCGCCGGTCGCCGACAACCTCGGCGACAACGCCGAGTTCCTCCTGGAGGTGCTCGACCCCCACGGGACCGTCCTGGCCGCCGCCGACGTCGACCGCATCGAGCGCAGCCGCGGCACGGCCGGGATCAGGGTGGTACTCGAGGAACCTCATCACGTGTCCAGGATCGAGGACCGCTACACCCCGGCCCGGGGCGCCGGAACCCGTACCGTCGCCTTCGGCGACTGTGGGGATGAACCGGTGAACGCCGTGCACCCGGCATTCGCGTTCCTGGCACATTGCCGCGCTCCGAACGCGGGTCGGCTGAGCATGCGTCATGCCCCGCCCGAACATGGCGTCCCCTACGGCACGCTGGACTTCGACCGGTCCGACGAGACACAGCAAACGCTGAACGCCATGATCGGCCGTCGAGACCCTCGCCCTCTTTCAGCGGCACACCGCGACCCCCGTCCGCGTCCCCGACTTCGACACGCTGCCGCCCGGGCAGTTCACAGGATGGCGGATCGCGGCGAAGCTCCTGCGGGGCGAAGAGGTCACCCGGACCTACCCGGAAGGACACTGCCTCCTGGTCGGAGGACGGGCCGGCGCCTCCGAGTCAGCGCAGTGGCGCGTCCAGGGGTTTGCCAAGTCGTCTCCACCGGATCGCCCGCACCCAACCATCGCGCCACGACCGTCCCGATCAGGGCCGGCTCCGGGCGTGCAGCGTCTCCCCGGCGGTGGCGATCACGGCCGGCCCCGAACACCGCACACAAGGGGGAATCCTCAACGGCGTTGCCCGACCTTCTCAAACCGTGCGGCACCCCAGGTCAACCGACCTCTCGACCACAGGCACACCCAACGCCACACGCCAAGCCCCCGGGCCACAACAGCACGACATTCTCAATCCGTGCCGCCCCAGGTCGGAACACTGCACCCCCAAGCCGCCGTTGAGACGACGCACCGCCCATCCACCAAGGGGCCTTGAGCAGCACCACAGCGCCATCGACGGGCCAGCGTGCCCGATCGACAACCCGACCCGAAAGTCGTGAGGAAACCGAGAGGCGCCGCGGGACCCGCCGCGCCCGCGACACCGGTCCGGCACAACCGCGCCAAGATCCCGACACACAGATCATCATGCTTCACCGCGAGGCCTGCTTAATCGAGCGGGGGCTTCAGCTCGATAGGCTTGTCCAGTTCGGTGATGTCGACAGTGATGCGCGAGCTCGCGGTCCGGTTCGTCCAGCGCCGCAGGTATCCCGCATCACCCGGCGTGAAATAGGCAACCATCGACCCACCCCGCACCCCGAAACAGCGCACCCCGTCGATCTCGATCGCATCCACGACCGCCAGTGTCTCCGGGCGGGCGGCCAGTTCGTAGATCGGCTGCGCCAGTTTCGGCATCTCGTTGGCCTGGTTGGCCCCCGCCGACCGCTTGGCGGGGTCAACCCGACCGTGTTCCCACGGCGCACCACCGTCGCGGGTGAAGACGTCGTCACCGATCACGATCTGCTCCATCGAGAAGCCGTCCTGCCGTGACCTGGTGTGGCTGCCCTTGCCGGCGACGATGCGCGAGTCGATCACGGACGGCGAACCGCCTTCGGTCTCGGCGGTGTTGACCATGCGCAACGACGAGGACGCACGCACACGCTCGATCCCAGTACGCATGATCCGAGCAACCTCGTCCGGCGCCGTGCCCCCACGCGGGGCTGCAACCGCACTCGCCGCGGTGGCCGCACCGACGCCCGAACTCGCGGACGCCGTCCCTCGATCCGCCGAATCGTGTCCGCCGGACGAGCACCCGGCCACCAGCAGCGCAACGGCACCCAGAACAGAGATCGTGAACGAGCGCAAGGATTCCTCCGACAAGGGGACGCACACCGAATACACGCAGCGCACCTGCTGCAACCGCTCATTCTGCGGCAGGGGCAACCAGCGGCTCCCTCCAGGGCGAACGTCACGGCCCGCCGACCCTCCCGTGCGCGCCAACGCCGCGCCGCCCCAGGTGTCGGCGGCGTGTGAATCGTGGTTCTGGATCACTTTCCGTACCAGAGCCACGGAGAGTCACCGAACCCGCGATCATGAACAGCCGTGGCTGATGTACTCCTCCAGGACCTGTGGTTCCACCGGGTCGATGGTGTCCGGATCGAAAACGTGCTGGCTGAGGGCGAGTTGGTCGTCGTGCGAGCGTGTGCGGTAGCGGAGCCGGCCACGTGTCCCGGCTGCGGTGTGGCGTCGGCTCGGGTTCACAGCCGGTACGTTCGACGGCTCGCGGACAGCGCGGTTGGCCACCGAGGGGTGGTCATCGAGTTGGGGGTCGGCGGTTTCGCTGCCGGGAGTCCGTGTGTACTCGGGCGACCTTCGTCGAGCAGATCGACGGGCTGACGTTCCGCCACGGACGGCGAAGCGCCGGGTTGCAGCGGGTCTTGCAGCGGCTGGCTCTGATGCCGGCAGGCTGGGCCGGTGCCCGGCTTGCGGCAACGCTCGCGGTCACCGCCGGCCGGTCGACGCTGCTGCGCCTCATACGGGCCTTGCCCGATCCGGTGGCCGACACGCCAAAAGTGCTTGGTGTCGATGAATTCGCGCTGCGCAAGGGGCACGTCTACGCGACCATCCTGGTGGATATCGAGACGCGTCAGCCGGTCGATCTGCTGCCCGACCGGACCGTGGGACGGTGGCCGCATGGATGGCCGCCCACCCCGGCATCGAGGTGATCTGTCGAGACCGCTCTCTCGCCTACGCCGAGGCCGGGCGCCTCGGAGCCCCGGACGCGATCCACGTCGCGGACAGGTGGCACATCTGGAAAAATCTGGCGGAATCCGTGGAGAAGACCCGTCTCAGTAATATCCGTGGCCCTGGTTGAGGGTCGTCGACCGCGCCGTCTCCACATACAGCCACACCAGGGTCAGGGTGAGCCCGAACGCCGCCGGCCAGGACTGGTCGTGGGGCACCCCGTACGTGATGCCGTCCTCGACCTGTCGGAAGTGCAGCGGCAGGGCGACGGCTCCGAGAAGAACGCCCATCGCGCCCATGAAGACGCCGATGCCGAAGGGGCGCAGGCCCAGACCGTCCGCGCCCATGAGGGGATACAGCATCCGGTCCGACAGTGCGAGGAGGCCCAGGCCGAGCAGCGCGGCACCGACGAAGGCGTGGATCCGGCGGTTCGCCCGCACCCAGTGCAGTCTGCGGGAAAGGAGCGTTCCGCCGGAAGCCGCGATCGTCCCGAGCACGGTCTGGACGAAGATCCCGGGCGACAGGTGACTGGAAGCCGTCGCCGAAAGCACGCTCAGGAACACACCCTGGGACGCCGCGAAGGCGAGGGTCCGCCGGGGAGACGGCAGGTTCGTGCGGTACTGCCTCAACACCAGTGCCACGGCGATGACTCCGGCGGCGGTGACGATGCCGTAGGACGCGGCCGTACCGAGCCCGGCGAGTGGCAGCAGTGTCCATGACAGGACCGCCGCGAGAATCGTGACACCGAGCGCCGCAGCGCTCCGGGCCAAGACCGCGTCCATGGTCATCAGGTCACCGACGAAGAGCGGCAACGGAGCGGGTTCGGTGTCGTAGACCTGTTCCAGGTCCTTGCCGGCCCTGATCGGGTCCCGCGCCACGGCTGCCCCGGCCCTCGGGTCCCTGACCGCAGTCTTCTGCCCGCCCTGGCGTCCGAACTGCGGCCGGGAAAGTATCGGGTTGCTGCTCTTGAGCGTTTGCTGCTCGACCAATGCCACGTCAGGTCCTCTTTTCCGTGTCACACGTACCGCCGTCCGAGCCCCGCCGGACGTCTCGGCCGATCTCAGCCTGCGTTGCCGAACGAACCACACGCATCAGTCACTTGACGGTGCGATGCGGGTGGTGTCACGCACCGGTGGAGGGCAGTCTCGGCAGCGGGAAGCCCGACGACCGGGCATGGTGGGTCGCCGCCTGCCCAGGAGGATTCGCGCCCAGGAAGGGGCAGGAGCGCGGCCCCTCTTGTCCGCACGTCCCTTTTCGCGTGTGTTGACGTTGGTGGGGGGGCCGGGGGGCGGCGCCCACGATATAATAAGCCCACACCCCCAGATTCTGGGTGGGGGTGGGGGTGTGTTGTGGAGT
>NZ_JBEXCV010000129.1:0-25873 GCF_040605455.1 Embleya sp. NPDC005575
TTCGAGTAGTGGGCGAAGACGTCGGGGCCGCCGCCGTCCTGCTCGATGAAGCCGAAGCCCTTTTCCGCGTTGAACCACTTCACGGTGCCAGTGGTTGATGCCATGTCGTTCTCCTTCGTTGGGGGGCAGTACCGGAATCCACGTTGTGCGATTCCGCGTCGCCGCAAGGAGCCCATCCCGGAGATGACCGGCAAACAAAAAATGCACCCACGGATCACGCCCGTCAGGTGCACACAAAGTTCATGGGTACCACAACTGCAACTGACATCAACGTAGCACGGATTCCGACAGCATCGCCGACTCCGACAACCAACCAGCCCCGCTGATGGGGTATTGCGGGGAACGGTGACGCGACCCGCCTCCCGACTCGTCCTGCCCTCCCACACCACCGATCCCGAGCAGCTCCGGTCCAATCGCCCGCGCTCGGCAACCCCGTGGACGGGTCGCATTCCCCATCCGCCGACGACCTTGATCTCACCCGAACGGACCGGGACAGGGAAAGGTGCGTCCCCGAGGCGTGGACGGCCTCGCCCGCTAGGTTGACGGGAAGTCGGTCGTACGGGCTCCCCGCGGTCCCAGCGGGTGGCTTCACGGGGGCGGACGAGGCGGGCCGTTCCGACCCGGCGCTCTCGTCGTGCTCCAGGTCCGCTGCCCACCGCGCCGCGAACTCGGCGGGGATCGATCGCCCGATGCTCGTCATGCTCGGACAAGACCACGGCGACGCTCGATCACGGGCCCGCCGCATACAGGGGCGTCGCGCGAGGGGCGGTCGGGCGACCCGACACAGCCGGCGGCTCCGGACCCGTCCCTCGCGCGTGCGCGCGAAGGGCGGTCCGAACATTCCGAGCGCCGGCACCGACCGCGGCGACCAAGCCCTCCTCGAGGGCGACGCCCGTCCTTGGGCGACGGGACGAGGAGCAGCCCGTTACGGCCGCCCCCGTTCCGGGGCCGGTGGTCGTCCAACGGATTGCCACCCGGAAAGTCCGAGATCAAACGGTCTCTCACGCGCCCGCGAGTGCATCACCATCACCGACCACGGCCAGGCCGCCGCCGTGCTCATCAACCCACAGGAGCTCGCCGACCTCGAGGACGCCCTCACCCTGGCCCAGTACCGGGCTCGGCAGGCCGAGCAGGCGACGACGGGTGTTCCGCACGACGAGGTGCGTTCGCGGCTCGGGCTGGACGGTGCTTGAGGTAACGCGATCGTCTGGGGCGAGGCGGCGATCGACACGGCCGCCCGCTTCCTCAAGGACGACCCCGACGCGCTCCGGCATTTGCTCAGCGTCGAACCCTCGAACGGCCTCTCGGACGCGGTCCACCACGTCTACTGGTCGGACAGCGGTGAGCACGTGGGCGAGCCCGAGGACGCGTTCGAGTCGGATCGGGTCGAGTGGGTGCCGCTCAAGGAAGTGCCGGACATGATCACGCGTGGCGAGGTCCGCTCCGCGAACGCGGTGGCCGCGCTCCTCATGCTGCACCGGCTCCGAGGACTCTGACGCCCTGGCATCGACGCACCCTGCAGCTGCCGGGCCAGGCCGGAACCGGGCGACCGGATCCCCCACCCACACGGTGGCGGCGGCCCCGGAGCCGCAGGGCGCACACCGGGTCGCGTACTCCGCCCGTGTGCGCCGGCTACCGAACACCCGCCGCGCGGTGCCACGCTGTCCGCATGGACGACGACCTCCGCGACCCCGACCGGCCGACCATCACCACCACCATCGACGGCGTGCCCACCGAACTCCCCGGCACCCTTGCCGACATCCGCGCAGCCCTCCCCGCAGACCAGCGCGACGCCTTCGACAAAGAGATCAACAACGCCGCCCTGCGCGACCTCGCCGCCATCGCCATCCACTGGGCCATCCCCCCCGAGGAGCACGCGCGCATCCAGGCCGACGCCGAACGCATCCGCTCCGGCGACCTCACCGGCGTCGTCGACGCCCAGGGGAGGCCGGTGGAGCCATGAGCAGCTACTACGTGCAGTACTCCAACCGGGCCCGCAGCGAGTACAACGGGCTGCCTGCGAACGTCCGCCGCGACTTCGACTCCGCCGTCAGCTTCATGGCCCGCAACCCCTACGCCCACGGCGCCGCCATCCGCGGCGACAAGGACCGGCGGTCGGCGTGCCTCGGGGGCGTGATCACCGAGTACGAGATCAGCAGCAGCGTGCTCGTGGTGACCATGCTCAAGCTCGTCTCGATCTGAGCCGCCCGATCGCCGGCCGCGCTCACCGGCCCGGTGTCGGACCCGGCCGGTAGCGTCGGGCGGATGCACGACACCCCCCACACTTGACCAGGCTCAAGCCCGCGCCCGAGGACGAGGCCGAGCGGGAGGCGTGGGACGCCGAACACGAGCAGTGGCGCGCCGAGTGGCCCGGCTCCAGGCCGAGGCGCGCGAGGCGGTCGTCGCGCTGCACTGGGCGCGGGAGGCCGCGGGCGAAAACGTGAAGGAAAGCTGAAGATTCCACGTTTCCCTACCCGGCCGCCCGACCGGGTCGGCAGATTCGCGGTATGACCACGCTCTACGACCTCGTCGGCCACGCCACCGCCGCGAACGGTGGACAGGTCCTCGTCCCTGCGGCCACCGGCGGCGACGTCTCCGTCGGCGCAGGCCCCATCATCGAACTCGCCGGACGGCTCGCCGCCTCCGACTACGACAGCAACCCCGAGATCCGGGTCGAGAAACACGAGCCGGGCTGCGTAGTCGCCGCAACCCCCGGCCCCCGCTACTACATCGCCGCGGCGGTGTAGCGGAGCCAAGATTCCCGCGCCTGCGGTCTTGGCAGCGATCTGCGGCGAGGACGGAATGACGCTCTGGGGCACCGTCGCCAGGGCCGCCATTGCCGCAGCCACGTATCCCCCCGGCCGCCGATCCTGAGAATGTGATCGACTACGGCGGGCGCGGCCGTGGCCATCGCGGTGTCCCGGTCATCGGCGTCGCCCTCGACCTCTCGTTCACCTACCGGATCCTTCCCGCGCGCAGCGGACCACCAGTCCGGAGAGGCAGCCTCCCATCGAGGCGATGGCGCTGCGCGCGCTACCTGGTGCCGTCCTGTCACACGCTCTTCGAGGCCCTTCCCGGGAGGCCGTCATCTCACTTGTCGCGGATCGGCAGGTATCCGTTGGATACCCACATCGCCGCCAAATACGAAATTATGGGTCATGCTCACGATATGCGCCCCGGTAGGGAAATCCAGTATTCCGCTTTCCGAGTCTTGGCTCGATTCCCGACCTGATCGACCATTTTTTAATTTGCCATCCATCTGCTTGTCCACGGCCGCAGTGGGGCGGTAGAACGTAACTCCCATGACGGAACGACAACCATGAGTTCGGTGCTTCGCCAGAGGTGCCGAGGGGCGGTGGGGTTCGTGCGTTGGAGTTCGGTTCTGGTTACTTCGGTTGCGCTTGCCCTGCTGGCCGCCGGCCCCGGCGCGGTAAATGCCGTCGAGGCGCCGAAAGTGCCGGCGAAGATTGATCGACCGGTTGACCGCCCGGCCCCGGCATCGACTCCGCGCGTCAAGACGGAGGCGCCTCCTCCGGTTCCATTATTGCCGGCGCCGCAACCGCCCGAAATTGATCATGATGGCAAAGTCGCAGGCCCGGCGGATGAAAAACCGGAAAAGGTGGTAATTGCCGAACAGCGTCCGCAGGGCATCCATATCCCGGTAGACGACGCAATCCAACTCGACGCGGACCGCCGAATATCCGATGCCCAGCCGTTCGCCTTGCCTGGGCCACCGCTCTCGCGGGAGTCGTCGTCCCCGCCGCCGGCCGCACCGCGGTCGGACTCCGCCACGGGAGTGACGGCGGCCGTGCCGGGTGCGCCCACCGCAGCGGCAGCGTTGTCCCGAAACGGCGGCGCGAAGGTCACTTGGGCCGCGCCGTCCTCCGACGGCGGTTCCGTGATCACCAAGTTCACCGTGACCGCGAGCCCCGGCGGGGCCATCGCCACGACCACCGGCACCGGCGTCCTGGTCACCGGTTTGACCAACGGCACCACCTACACCTTCGCGGTCACCGCGACCAACGTGATCGGGACCGGTCCCGCGTCGGCCGCGAGCAACGCGGTACAGCCTCGGCCGGCCACCTATCCGGCCGCTGTCACCGATCTCGTCGTGACGGCGGGAAACGCCCAGGTCAAAGTGGACTGGAAGATGCCTCTCGACGACGGCGGCGACGACATCACCACTGCGGGCATCCAGGTCTACCGGGTGTCCGACGCCACCTCGCGCTATGTGTACGTCGCCGCGCCGGCGACCACGGCCACGATCGGTCAACTGGTCGTGGGCGCGGTGTACCGGCTGCGCGTGTACGTGGTCAATCGCTCGAACTACGGTGGCTATTCCGCCATTTCCGCAGACTTCACGCCCCGGGCCGGACCGCAGCCGGCGCCGCCGGCCGGCGTGACCGCGCAGCCGGGTACGGGGCAGGCCCGAGTCGAGTGGGCCGCTCCCGTCGAGGATGGTGGCTCGCCCGTGACCGGCTACGTGATCACCACATACGACTCCGCGAACGCCGTCGTCGGAACCCCGATGGTGGTGGCGGCGACCCCTCGGTCGGCGACCGTCACCGGGCTCGCCAACGGGACGAAGTACTACTTCGGCGTCGCCGCGACCAACAGCGCGGGCACCGGGCCTGCCTGGTACTCCGCCTACACGACTCCCGCGGCGGCGCCCGGCCCTCCGGCCGCGGTGACCAGCTATCCGGCCAACAAGGGGATTTTCGTGACGTGGTCGGCCCCCGCCGACAATGGTGGGAGCGCCGTCACGTCATACGTGGTCACCGCCAGAGGCCCGGCCGGCGACACGAGCCAGGCGGTGACCGCGCAGAACGCGCTCTTCTCCGGACTCGACAACGAACGGGCCTACACGTTCTCCGTCAAAGCGGCCAACGTGGTCACCACAGGCGCCGGAACCGCCTTCGCGGCAAGCGCCACCCCGAAAAGCACCTACCGAAAGCCGACCGGTAGGCCGCAGTTGGGGCCGGCTGTACAGGTACCGCCGCCGGGTTCCCTTTATGCGGAAGAGCGACATACACCGACCATATCGGGCGACGGTCGCTACGTCTTCTACCGGACGTACGCCGCATTGCTGACCCCGAGCGGAGTGGTTCAACGAGTCACCGAGAACAGCTGGACCCGTTACGACACAGCGACCGGTGAAAAGCGCGTCGTCTGGAACTACGACACCACAAACATGACCATGCCCACGCGCTATGTGCACGGCGTGGCCAGTTACGACGGGAACACGTTCGCCTCCTATGGAGGCAACAGCCTCTACGTCTGGCGCGCCGACACCGGACGGGCGACGCTCGCCAGCGCGAACGCCGCCGGCACCCCGACGGCTGGTCTCGTCGCCCCGCCCGCCCTCACCAAGGACGGCCGTTACCTCGTCTTCGAAGTCCACGACAACCTTGATATGGCGGATCACCACACGTGTGTCGAGTCGATTCCTTGGGCGCCGAAGGTCGCCCGAGCCGATCTCTACCGCTTCGACACACGCGAGAACCGTCTCATTCGTGTGCCGCTCAACATGACCGGTCTGCCCAACGCGACGCCCCAATGTGCGGCTCCGTCCGAATGGTTGACCAAGCCCGGAGTCTCTGCCGACGGGCGTCGGATCGTGAGTCTGGTCGGCTTCTCCGCCATCAGCAACGGCTCCCCTCAGCTCAAAGGCCGAGAGTTGGTCCGTACCGACCTCGCGGAGAACGGCACGACGGCGACCAGCGTTTGGATGGCGCCCACACCCCAGAACGGGGATTGGTCTCCCAGTCAGGTGGGGCTGAGCGACGACGGAAAAACAGCGGTGGCGGAAATGACGCTGGCTTTCCCCGAGCGAAATGAGCGCAAGCTCTACAAGCTCGATCCCGATGCCCCGCTCGCCGCTCCGATCCAGTTCGTCAACTCCGAGGCCATCCTGGAATGGAACATCTCCGGGGATGGAAAGTCGTTGGGCGCGACACTCGCGCGCGTGGAGGCGCCCTACACTCCGCAAAGCCTGGTCGTCGACATCGCCTCCGGCCGAATCACCGTCGCCTCCCAGGTCAACGGCGCCCTGGCCGAGCCCTGGCTGTTCGAATCTGGAACCTACATATCCAGCGCGGTCGACAGCACGGCCCGAAAGATCGTCTTCGGGACGATGTCCGCGAACATGCTGGGTCGTACCGACTGCGCGACATCGTTCCGGGCCACGGGCGCCCGGGGGTGTTCGTCCAACATCGCGGTCGTGGACGTGCTGACCGGTGCGGTCGGCGTGATACCCGAACGGACACTCGGCTGTACGTGCACCACCAGCCTCGGGGGCGGCGCGCCGCTTCAGACATTCGCCGGGACCGGCGTCAACACGGCGACCGGCTCCTATACGACGACGGTCCGCGATGCCGTCGTGCCCGGTGTCGGTCTCACCTTCGACTTTCGACGCACCTACAACTCCGCCGGCCAAGGTGCCGCCGGTGGATCGATCGCGGCCCCGACGACGGGCATGCTGGGCTCCGGCTGGAGCGATCCCTACAGCGCGTCGTTGTCCTTCGCTCCCAACGGGGACGTCACCGTCACCGCCGAGGACGGCGCCAAGGCCGTGTTCGTCAAGCGCGCCGACGGATCGTACGTGCCACCACCAGGGGTGCTGTCCAGCCTGGCATCGGCCGCCGACGCCGGGGGCGGTTACACGTTGACGTTTCCGGATTCCCGCGTCGACCGCTTCGACCCCACGGGTCGACTGACCACGCTGTTCGACCGCAATGGACGCGGGCTCACCCTGGGCTATACCGGCTCGACCCTGACGACCGCGACCGACAGCGGCGGCCGACGCGTCGACTTCGAACACGACCCGGCTTCCGGACGGCTCACCAAACTCACGATGCCCGACGGCCGGGCGACGCTCTACGGATACGACCCGGCGGGCCGGCTGACGACCGTTCGCGATCCCGCCGGCGCGACGACGACCTACGCGTACAACGCCGACAACCGCCTGACTTCGGTCACCGATCCGCTGGGGAACATTCAGGTCCGAAACGCCTACGAGCCCTCCGGCCGCGTCATCGACCAAACCCAACCCGGCGGCGCACAACCGCACATCGCGTGGGATCCGGCCAACGAGGTCGCGACGACAACGGACGTCGACGGGCGCACGTCCAAGGACTACTACGTCGACAACGTCTTGATCGGCCACACCTCCGCCGACGGCGGCACCACCCGCTACGTCTACGACGAACGGCTCAACCTCGCCGGGATCACCGACCCGAACGGCAACACCACCTCCATGACCTACGACGCCGCGGGCAACCTGCTGACCCGCACGGCGCCGTACCCCCTGAGCCACGTCGAGTCCTGGACGTACGACGCCGATCGCAACGTCCTGACCTACACCAACGGACGCGGCGGTGTCACCACCAACACCTACGACAGCGCTCATCGCGTGGTCTCCTCCACCGACCCGTCCGGCGGAACCACCCGCCTCACCTACACACCCGGCGGTCAGGTGGCCACCGTCGCCGACGCCACCGGCAACGTCTTCGGCAATACCTACGACCCGGCCGGCAACCTCGTCACCAAGACCGATCCGCTCGGCAACCGCACCACGTTCACCTACGACGCCGCGGCCAGGTTGCTCACCAGCGTCGACCCCCGGGGCAACGCTCCGGGCGCGGACCCGGGCGCTTTCACCACCACGTACACCTACGACGCGGCCGGCCGGGTCAAGACGAGTACCGATCCGAACGGGCACACCACCACGACTTCCTACGACGCCGCGGGCAACCCGACCGCGCTACGCGATCCGCTGGGCAACACCCACACGCGCGCGTACGACGCGTTCAACCGGCCGATCTCGCAGACCGATCCCAACGGCGGCGTGACGACCACCGTCCACAACCTCCAGGGCGAAGTGGTCTCGGTCACCGACCCGGCCGGGGGGCGGGCGAGTTACCGCTACGACGCCTCCGGGCGGCTCGTGTCGAGCACCACCCCACGCGGCAACGTGCCCGGTGCCGACCCGGCGGCGTTCACCACGAACTACGCCTACGACGCGAACGGCAACGTGCTCGCCACGACCGACCCGCTCGGCAACATCACCCGTACGGTCGTCGATGTGCTGGATCGACCGGTCGCCACCATCGATCCGCTCGGCCGGCGCAGCACGGCGACTTTCGACGCCGACGGCAACCTCGTCAAGTCCACGGACGCGGACGGCAAGGACACGACGTACACGTACGACGCGGCCGGTCGCCTTCGCACCCAGACGGACCCGACCGGCGCCACCAGTACTCGTGACTACGACGTCGAGGGCCGTGAACTCCGGGAGACCTCCGGTCTGGGCAACGTGACGTCATGGACGTACAGCGCCAACGGCCAGGTCCTCACCGCCACCGACCCGCGCGGCAACGTACCCGGCGCCGACAAGCCCGCGTTCACCACCACACGGGCTTATGACCCGGCGGGCAATCTCTTGACGATCACCGATCCGCTGGGGCATCGCACGTCGTACACCTACGACGGATCCGGCCTGCTGACCGCGATCACCGACCCCGCGGGTGGGGTCACCACCACCGCCTACGACGCGGCCGATCGGCCCATCGCCGGCACGGATCCCAACGGCCACAAGACCACCAGCGAGTTCGACCCGGCCGGCCGGGTGCTCGCCGTGGTCGACCCGCTCGGCAACCGGGCCACGCACACCTACGATGCGGCCGGCCGCAGGGTCTCGACCACGACTCCGCGAGGCAACACGCCGGGGGCGACGCCGGCTGTGCACACCTTCCGCTTCGGCTACGACCCGGACGGCCATCGCACCACGACGACCGAACCGACCGGCGCGGTCACCCGCACCGGCTACGACGCCAACGGTCGCCCCACGACCGTCACGGACGCCCTGAGCCACACCACGACCACCACCTACGACGCGGTCGGGAATGTCGTCGAGACCCGCAGCCCCGGCGGCGCGGCCGTGACGAGTACCTACGATCGAAACAATCGGCTCGCGACCGTCACGGACCAAGTGGGCAAGACCACCACGTACGGTCGCGACCCGCTCGGCCGCGCCCTGACCCGAAAGGACCCGTCCGGGGCGATCACCTCTTGGAGATACGACCTCGACGGACGCACCGTCGGCTCCACCGATCCACGCGGAAACGCCTCCGGTGCCGACCCCGCCCGCTACACCTCGACGTTCGGCTATGACCCGGCCGGCAATCGGAACACGGAAACCGACCCCCTCGGCGGCGTCACCGCGACCTTCTACGACGGAGCGGACCGCAAGACCAGGGTCACCGACCCCAACGGCCGCAACACCACATACACCTATGACGCGGTGAATCGGCCGATCTCGGTCACCGACCCGGCAGGCGCGACCACCACATCCGGCTACGACCCGGTAGGCAACCTGCTCACGCGGCGCGATGCCAACGACCACACCACCACGTACACCTACGACGCGGCCGACCGGATGAGTAAGGAAACCGACCCGCTCGGCCGGAGTATCACGTACAGCTACAACGCGAACGGTAATCGCACAGGCATCCTCAATGCCCGCGGGCAAACCACGACCAACGGCTACGATGCCTCCGGTCGACTGGTGGGAACCACTTACTCGGACGGAACTCCCGCCAAGTCCTTCACTCACGATCCGGCCGGGCGGATGACGATCGCCGTCGACGGGACCGGCAGCCGGACCATCGGGTACGACGACGACGGTCGGATGACCAGTGTGACCCACCCCGCCGGCGGTGCTTTCGCGTACACATACGATCCGGCCGGCCGCCTCTTGCAACGCGCCTACCCGGACACGACCCGCATCGGCTACACCTATGACGACGACGGCCGGACGACCGCCCAAACCACCGGCGGCAAGACCACGACCTTCGGCTACGACCTCGCCGGAAACCTGACGAGTACCACGTATCCGACCGGCACCGGGGCCGCAGAGGCGTTCGCCTATGATCCCGCCGGCCGGCTCAGCGCGACGAGCAGCACGCGGTCCGGCACCCCGCTCGCGAGTTGGCAGATCAGTCGGGATCCTGCCGGTGCGGCCACCGCAGCCGTCACCAAGCACAACGGACTCGACTACACCACGACGTACACCTACGATCCCGCCGGGCGCTTGGCGTCGGCCTGCCCTGCCGCAGGATCGAATGGTCTGTGCACGAGCGGCGTTGCGAACCTGCCCGGTACGACATACACCTACGATCGAGTCGGCAACCGCGCGACTCAGGCCACGAGTTCTGCGCACAGCGCTCCCCGTACCACCACGTACACCTACGACGCGGCGGACCAACTCACCGCCTCGACCGATCCCGACGGCAGAACGACTTACGGCTACGACGCGGACGGCAACCAGACCGCCACCACCCCGCCGACCGGTTCCCAGCGCAGCCCCGTGACCCGCGCCTTCGACGCCGCCAACCGCATGACGTCGCAGACCATGGCGACCGGCGCTCCCGTGACCTATGCCTATGACGCGTTCGACAACCGGGCGACCGAGCAACGCGGTACCGACACCGCCACCTTGGCCTGGGACACCAACAACAACCAGCCCCTGCTTGCGACCCGCACGGAAGTCGGCGGTGCCACCGACTACATGCACGATCCCCTGGGCCGAGTCTCGTCCACGTCGTCCGCCGCCGGCCCCACGTATCTCCTGCACGACTGGCAGGACAGCGTCACCGACACCGCGGACGCAAGCGGTCAGCCACGCGGGATCGCCTCGGTGGACTACGACCCCTTCGGTAACCCGACCGTCGACTTGGCTTTGATCGGGTCGACCGGAATCGGTTTCGACAGCCAGATGATCAACGCGGACGGCGGCACATACAACCTGCGCGCCCGCCAGTACGACCCGAGCACCGGACGGTTCCTCGGCCGCGACCCGGTGACCCGAGGTCGTGTCGACCCGTCGGTCTCCGGCTACGTCTACACCGACAACAAGCCGCTCGACCTCGACGACCGATCCGGACAGACACCGCAGGTGCCCGGTGCGCCGAACGGCAGGTACATGCCCGGCAACACGAAGGCGCACAACTTCGCCCTGGGGATGGCAGCCGACCAGCAGGTCGCCAAGTACGGGGCACGCAATGTCTACGCCGCGCTGGACGGTCGCCGGGGCTGGCGGACCAAGCAGTGGGTACTGGCGAGCGGGGGCGGGGGACACACCGGCAAAGGCGAACCCGACCTGGTGGCCAGGTTCGTGCCGACCCCTCGGGGGCCCGGCTACGCGGTATGGGATGTCAAGTCCGCCTACGGCGACGGGGCATTGGACCATCAATCGCAACTCGCCGGCTACATGCGTGCGATCGAAACCGAGACCGGTCGCGGAACCGTGTACGGGGAACCGGTCCTGACCCAGTTCCGATACTGGCCGCAGGAGAGGTCCATGGTGACCATCTTCAACGCGAGCGACTGGGCCACCTACGCTTCGCCGGACGCGCAGGAGAACCACTCGCTCCACGGAATGCCGACGTACGACGGCATCATCCTGTATACGAAGTTCCAGATGAACAATCACACACGGCTCATCAACGGTTGGCCGAGCGTCAAGGAATACGCCGCAGCCCTGGCCGGCACGGAGAAGGAGATTCTCACGTGCTATCCGGTGCTGTCCGCGCAGAGCAGCGCACCGCTTCGTGCCGTGGGCAATGCCCGGGGGGCCGACACCTCGGCGCTGGAGGCCATGACTCGGGTCGCGGTTCAGGCGGTGAGCGTCATGGATCCTGATCCTTTCCCACTCCCGCCCAAACCGGCGCCGGTACCGACGATTGGTCGCGAGCACAGCGACGGGGGTGGCAAGGGCGGGAAGCCCAAGCTGAGTTGGAAGCAGGGGCTTACCCTGGCCGCGGTGGTGACGGGCTTGGTGCTGGCACCGGAAGTAACCGCGCCCGTCGTGGCCAGAACGGCAATCACCCGGGGGATCTTCGCCTTGGCTGCTTGACTTCGATGACGAGGAACGAGAGTGAGCTCCAGCGATGTTGAGGCGCGAAGCCGACGGAGTCGCGTGGTATGTGGCGCGGGCGACCGCGGCAGGGCGGACCCCGCCGGAGCCGGAACTCGGGTTGTTCTGGACCTCGCACTCGGACCCTCGACGTCCCGGGGAGGCGGCCCGAGCGGTCGTGGAAGTGATCGAGGAGGAACTCGCCCGAGTGGGCGCGCAGTTGCACCGAGAACAGCTGTCGTCCGGCTTGTCGATGGACAGTCCCTCGGTGTACCGGTTCTCCGGCCCGGGGATCGAGAAGGCGGCTTCGGTGTTCGGCCTCGGCACTTCCGCTCGCCTGTTCGCGATGTGGACGTGGCCGTCTGACGATCGGCCGCACTCGTCGTTGGTATTGACGGTCGAGTCGTCGGCGTGGGACCAGTCGCGGTGGAACGGGCGGCTGCGTACGACGCGTCATCTCTTCGAGGCGGCCGGCTCGTCCGTCGACGAGGGCGGGGCAGCCTGGGCTCGGATCATGTCGCGCATCTCCGCCCCGACCGCAGCGGTGTGGGCGGGGATCGGGCTCGGCTACTGGCCACAGGACATGCGGTCGCCGCCGTACGAGTGCTACTACCCGATCCGGGAAGAAGAGGGCGAGTCCCGAGCCGATCGCAACCCTCGTGGCTACCACTGGGGCAATCTGCTGAGCAAGGGACATGTCGCGGCGCTGGGCGGCGTCGGGGCCGTCGAGGAGCGCTGTCGAGAACTCGGGCTGACCGCCGAACCCGTCGATGCCGGTACCCACGCGCCTGCGCTCCTTGTCCGTGGCGCGAAGACCGTCTCCACGCTGACCGACGAACGCCTCGGCGCCGTCCGGGATCTGCTGGACCCGATCCTGATCCGGCGTGATTACATCTGGTACGCCGGTTGGCCCGTCCAGGTCTTCAAGCAGCCTGGTACCGCGCATCGTGAGATCCCGGTAACAAGCGACGCCGACCGATGGATCTTCGATGACGACGAGCCGCCGTCGACGGACGATGACGACGGGTAGCGCGAGCGAGCGGTTGTCGCCTCGGGACGAGATTCACGAGGTCGCAGGTTTCCGGATGGGGCTCCCGGAGTCGCCGGCGTGTATCGGATCCGTGCCGTTCCCGCGCCGCCACCGGCGCCGCGCTCGGCGGGCGACGAAGCCGATGCGTCGGTTCTCGGATCCCAGGGCGGCGGTGGTCTCGATGCCCGGAACCTCCGGCGATGTGGCCGCCGCCACGACTCGGGCCGTGTCGAGGGCTCGACGCGATGGCGACGAGGACGCCCTGGGTGCGCTGAGGCGTCATGGCCACGTCCGCAGCCGTGAGGTTTCCGGCTCCTCTTCCGAGCCTGGAACCGCCTGTCGACGCGAGCACCTTGGTGGTACCACAGCGGCGCAACCGACCAGGGCGGACCACGCCTCGTGGCGGTAGCGGGCGTCTCCAACCGCAATGTCCCCGCGCGACCGAGTCGCCGAGTCCTGCCGATCGGGTCAGTGTGGAAGCAGGGGATCGTCCCCACGCACCACTTCCTCGCGTAGGAGGCCCACGATGACCACCCACTCGCAACGAACGAGCGAAAGTCACGGAGTCAGGGCCGGATCGCCCTCGGGCTGGACCGTCTTCGCCGCGGTTCTGATGGTCTTCGGCGGCGCCCTTGCGGTATTGCAGGGAATCGCCGCCATCGCCAAAGACGACATCGTCGTCAATACGCGCAACTACTCCTACTCGTTCAGCACCACCGGCTGGGGCTGGATCCACCTGTGCCTGGGCATCGTTATCTTCCTCGCCGGCATCGCCCTGTTCAGCGGCGCGCTCTGGGCCCGCATCATCGGCGTAGCCCTGGCCGGGCTGAGCATGGTCGCGAATTTCGTCTGGCTGCCCCACTACCCGGTGTGGTCGATCGTCGTGATCGCCCTTGACCTGGCCGTCATCTGGGCCCTGTGCACCGGCCCACAACGGAGCAACCGGTAGGCCACGAAGGGCGGTCGTGTTTCGACCGTGGGCTCACCCCCAGGCCCGCCGCGCCTGCGTCCCCGTCCGCCGTGGCCGCACGCCATTGGCGCGGCGGCGACCAGCACCCGACGGCCGCCCGGCGACGGCCCGGGCGGAGTATGCCCGCTATCGGGTATCGGTATTCACCCTTACTGTTCGTAAAAGGCTAAAAATACTGCAATATGAGAGGTTTTCCAATGGCTCTGCACAAGGCCAAGGAACAGGCCGGTGGCCCGGCCGACGACGTCTTCGCTTCCCCGCTGAGCGAGCGCCCCTTGTCCAAGCGGGCCATGCCCGAACTCCCGACGCCCCCGAACATCGTCTTCCAGGTGCTGCGCAACGAGCTGCTCCTGGACGGCAACGCCGCGCAGAACCTCGCCACGTTCTGCACCACCTGGGCGGACGACGAAGTGCGCCGCCTCCTGGACCTGTGCCTCGACAAGAACATCGTCGACAAGGACGAGTACCCGCAGACCGCGGAGATCGAGTCGCGGTGCGTCAACATCCTCGCGAACCTGTGGCACGCGCCCACCGGTGGGGGCAACGCCGTGGGCTGCTCGACCACCGGTTCCAGCGAGGCCGCCATGCTCTGCGGCCTCGCCCTGAAATGGCGGTGGCGCAACCGCCGGCGCGATGCGGGCCTGCCGACCGACCGGCCGAACCTGGTGTGCGGGCCCGTACAAGTGTGCTGGGAGAAGTTCGCCCGCTACTTCGACGTCGAACTGCGCCAAGTCCCCGTGGAGCCTGGCGCGACCGGGCTCGAACCGCACCAACTGCGCCACTACGTCGACGAGAACACCATCGGCGTCGTGGCGATCCTCGGCGTCACCTACACCTGCACGTACGAGCCCGTCGCCGAAATCGCGGCCGAACTCGACCGGATCCAGGCGGAAACCGGCCTCGACATCCCCGTGCACGTGGACGCGGCCTCCGGCGGGTTCATCGCCCCCTTCCTACACCCCGACCTGACGTGGGACTTCCGGGTACCGCGCGTCGCCTCGATCAACTCCTCGGGCCACAAGTACGGTATGGCCCCGCTCGGCGTCGGCTGGGCCCTGTGGCGCGACGCCGCCGCCCTGCCCCCCGACCTCGTCTTCCACGTCAGCTACCTCGGCGGCGACATGCCCACCCTCGCCCTGAACTTCTCCCGCCCCGGCGGGCAAGTCATCGCCCAGTACTACCTGTTCCTGCGCCTGGGCCGGGAGGGGTACCGGCGGGTCTACGAGGCGTGCGCACACACGGCCCAGCACCTCGCCCGGCAGATCGCCGACATGGGCCCCTTCACCCTGCTCTACGACGGGGCGGGAGCGCTGCCGGCCGTCTCCTACACCCTGGCCGACCCGGACTCGGTCGGATGGAGCCTGTACGACCTCTCCGACCTGCTCCGGATGCGCGGCTGGCAGGTGCCCTCCTACCCGCTGCCGCCCGACCGCCAGGAGACCGTCATCCAGCGGGTACTCGTTCGCCACGGCGTCGACCGCGACGAGATCGAACTCCTCGCCGATGACATGCGCCGCGCCATCAAGCAACTCGACGACGGCCACCCGCACGACGCGAACCGCGCCGCCTTCCACCACTGACCAGGCCCGGCGGACTCCGATACGCACGAGACCGGAATCCCGGCGCGCCACCGTCCGAGCCGACCTTCCCGGCGCTCGGCGAGCATGGCGCCGGCATTATCGACTCCGGCTCGGGCCTCCGCAAAGCGCCCAAATGACCGGCGTCCTGTCTGCGCGGTGCTTGAGGCATGTGGCAGCCCTGCGCCGATGCCGGGTCGGGGGCTGTGCGGGTGAATCCGGCATCCGGGTCGGCATGGCAGTGGGTCCGCGCCCGGGGCGCGGCAGGACGATGCTACGGATGTGCCCGGCGTACCAGAGGAGTGAGACGCCGATGCCCAAACGCACCTGTCGCAAGGACACGATGAAGGTTGTGTTCGTGCTGCCCGCGGACGCGCCGGCCGGGCCGGTGAGCGTAGTGGGCGATTTCAACGGCTGGGACCCGGCCGCACACCCACCCACGGAACCCGAGGACGGCATGCGGGCGGCGACGGTCCCGCTGCCGGCCACCGACTGGGCACTCTCGGCGCGCGTCCATGCGTCGGCACTGGTGCGGGCCTTGGCGAAGGCCGCGGTTCGCGGTAGCCGTCAGGCGCCCCTGCACACCGCCCGCGCGGCGTCACGGCGCCGAACCGGGGCAGCGGCCGGTGGACAACTCGAGCGGGACGCCGGATTTGGACAATGGCCGACGGACGTTTCGGGCGGCCCAGGCCGTCACTGACAGGCCTTGTCAGGCGCCCCGACGCGGTCAGGAGTACCAGGACGCCTCCGTCGGTCGCGACCGACGGGGCACCTCCCGAGCGGGCATGGGCCTGCGTTCGCCGCCCGCGAGCAGGATGCTTACCGGATCGCCGCCGAGAGCGCCTGGGAGCGTCACTTCGACCTCGATGCCGCGAGGCGGGTCGGTGGGCAGGATCGCGGTCATCACCTGCGTCCGGGCGTGGTGGCCGTGGACGCGGGCGGCGGCGACCTCTTTCCCGTTCACGAGGACATCCAGCTCCCGCGTCCCGCCCATCCGCAGGTCCACGGTGACCGAGCAGCCGGCGTGCTCGCAATGAAAGTGATACTCGCGGCCCATGATCGCCTTCCTGAATCGCCGGGCGAAAAGACCCCTCCACTCCATCGTGGCACTGGGTGGCGGCTGCGGCAGCCTGGATCCGCCCCCGCGATCGTCCACGTGCCCGTTGCGTGTCACGAGGCGGCGATGGGCGGCACCGGGGCACCCGGCCGCACCCAGGGCACCCCAACGATCACGCATCGCGGACCCGCACTCTCCGGGCCCGGAGCCCGGCTCGGGTGACAACCTCCTGCCGCGATCCGCGCCCACGACCACGGCCTGCTCCAGTGACCGGGCCTCGGCGGGTCGGGCGCGGGGTCAGGGGGTGGCGGAACTTGGTTCGGTCGAACGCGCAGGCGACACTGAGGAGATGTTGCCCGAACCGGAAGTCGTGCCGAAGTACCCGGAGTACGCGGCCGAGATCGACCACGCCTGGCTGGCGAGTTCACGGGCCAAAATCCTGCGCGCCCATCACGTCGGCTCCTGGGGAACGGTGTCCGGCGGGGTGCTCATCGTCGTGATGTGCTTCGGGGTCATTCTCGGCCTGGGCCTCCCGTTTACGGCCACGTGGCCGTTGCTGCTGTCCTTGGCCTCCGGGCTGTTGCTGATCGTTGCCGGGCGACGGCAGTTCCTCGAGGGGCGGCGTCGACGCGCGACGTGGGACGCGAACGGGCTTCCCCCGGTGGCGATCCGCATGTCGACCGAGGGTGTGTGGTGCGCGACCAACTCGCTTCTCGGGCCGTTCCTGGTGCCCTGGTCGGCGCTCGCGGGGGTTCGCCTGGTGCGTCGATTCGGCCGGACGGCGCTCGTTCTGGATCTCGCAGCCGGGGTCACCGCGACCTCGCCGGGAGTCGTCGTGGAACTTCCCACCGAGCCACGCGAGCGCCGCGCCAAAGCCAGGATGTTCCGCGCCAAGGGCATGCTGGGGATTCCGGAGGAGGCGCTCCGTTCGCCGATCTCGGACATCGACCAGGCGTTCGCCCGGTTCACCGAAGGCCGAGTGCGAATCCGCTGACCCGCCGAGCCCCCGCCCGACCCTCGAGGATCCGGAGGTCGGACGTTGACACCCGAAACGAAGCCCAGGTCAGCTCGCTGACCTGGGCTTCATCGCGTCCCGGGGCGTCGGCCCGGCCGGGCGGAAGGCCGCCCGGGAGGCCGTGCTTGCGCGATGTCCGTGCTGCTTCTCCGAGAGGCCATCGGATACCGACCCGGCCCATGGTCCGTTTGACTCATGGGCTCGGAGCCGGTCATTGCCTGCGTCTACCGGCAGTTCTCGTCGATCTTGTATTGCATCGCCCTCGGGTAGTCGCGCCGGTCGAGCAGCACCCGGACCAGGATCGGGCCCTGGTTGATCGAGTGGTCCGAGTCGGTGATCTTGGCCAGAAGGGTCTCGAAATCGGCGTGGGTGCGTACGCTCACGCCGGTCATCGGGTGCTTGTCGGTACCGAAGACGTCGGCGAGTCGCTCGTATTGCCACACGTGTAGGTCGTTGTAGAACTCGGCGCCCTCGGACGGGTTCTCCGCGTAATAACAGGGGTGTACGAGCATCTGCTCGATGCCGTAGAACCCGTCGTTGTCCAGTACGAACACGACGGGGCGCAGTCCGTGCCGGACCTGGGTGGACAGTTCCTGGCAGGTCTCCTGGAAGGAGCCGTCGCCGACGAACACCAGGGGCCGCTTCTCGGGCTCCTGCCTGGCCAGGGCCACGCCGGAGGCGGCCCCGACCGCGTAGCCGATGGACAGCCAGCTGTTCTGAGCCACGTAGGACGCGCGCTCGACCATGTGCAGGTTCATCGAGCCGATCAGCGCGAATGCGGCGTCGGAGACCACGGTGAACGGGTTGACGCGAGCTCCGGGCGGGCCGCTGTCCTGGTCCCGGAGGAAGGCGTTGACGTGGCGGAAGAAGCTGTCGTACGTCAGGTCGGTCGGGTAGTCGCCGCCCACCAGGCCCGCCAGGTAGGCGGCGGTGGTGTCCGGGACGTCCAGGCCCGCCGCGTGTGCCTGGGCGAAGTAGTCGGCGGCGAAGACGCCCGCCCCGAACTCCGCGCTCAGTGCCTCGCGCAGGGCCGGGATGAACCGTTCGAGGTGCACGTCGGGGAAGTAGGAGGCGCCGACGTTGACCCCCTCGTGGGCGGCGACGGCCCAGTCCGCGCCGATCGACTGTTCGCCGCCGAGGTTCTTCGAGGTCGCCCACGAGCCGAGGCCGATGCGGCAGCCGGCGGCGTGGAACATCGTGTACACGTCGGGGTCGCTGGCCTTGCCGTTGTAGACGCCCGAATAGCCGGGGGTCTCCTCGGAGACGACGGCCTTGGCGCCGATGGTGGTGCAGAACGGGATACGGGTCTCGCGCACCAGCGCGGTGAGTTCGTCGGAGAGCCGGAAGCGGTCGATCTCCTCGCCGGCCCACACGATCGGGTTGCCTCGCGTGCGGATCAGTTCGACGGTCGCCGCGACTGCCTTGGCGAGCATGCGTCGGTTCGCCTCGGTGAACGGCCGTTCGCGCCTGGTCAGGCGTCCCTGCGGCGCGGGGCACCGGGCCGACCACACGTCCGCCATGACTTCGAGGTAGACCGGTCGGCGGTGGGACAGGCACGCGGTGATCGCGCTGTCGATCTGGATGGGAGCCAGGCCGGGGTTGGAGATCACCTGGGCATCGACGGTGACCTGCCGGTAGACTTCGAGGTTGCTTTCGGGGCGCTGGATCATGTGGGTGGTGAGCAGGCCGATCGCCCGTTGGTTGAGCCACTGTTCGTTGCTGGGCGCGGCGTTGATCGCGATTACCGGCACGAATTCGGCGTAGGCGCCGCCGATCGGGTTGAGCAGGTTGAACGCGCCCACGCCGTAGGTGACGGCACACGCGGCCACGCCCTGCTCGCCTTGCGCGAGGTCGGCGTCGGCCGAGGTGACCCGGGCGTACGCGTCGGCCGCGTACCCGGCGCCGACCTCGGTGGGGGTGCCCACCCAGCGCACCGCGGATTTGGCGTGCATCGTGGTCAGGAACGGGCCGAGGAGGTCGCCCGGAACACCGAACAGGTGCTTGACACCGAGTTGTTCGAGTCTGATCGCGAGGTATTCGGCGACCGTGCAGTCCTGAGTGGTGGTCATGACGCGGGCATCTCCTCGGGAATCCGGTGGGGCTGTGCGGATCCGTCCACACCCGCCGGTGCGTGGCGCACCGGCTCGGTGGGTTCGGCGGCGGCGACGTGCCGGACGGGGACGGGTGCGCCGTTGACGGCGATGGCGGCGCGTACGGCCGTTTCGACGGCGCCCTCGATCCAGGCGTGCTTGAGCGAGACGTGTTCGCCCGCGAAGTGCACGGGACCCTCCGGCCGGACCACGTCGAGATGGAAGCTGGTCATCTGATGCGGCGTATACACGGCGGCTTCGCCGAACGCGTAGGGGTCACGCAGCCAGCTTTGGGTCCGGCCCCGGCCGGTGAAGAACACCTCGATGCGGAGCCCGTGCACGGACTGGAGGTTGCGCAGCGCGTAGCCGTAGCGTTCGGCGTCCTCCAACGAGTCCCAGCGCGCCGCGTCGTCCGACCACGAGTAGCTCGCCAGCACGACCCCGCCGGGGCTGCCGGCGATGGGGTGGGAGGGGTAGTACATGAAGCGGTTGGGGTTGTCGGTGGTGGAGCCGCCGCCGTAGGCGTTGGTGGCGGGTCGCACACCGGCGTCGTACAGCGGTGTGTTGCGGTAGTAGGCCACCTGCTCGGCGTCGATCCGGGATTCGTCGACGCTCGGGTGGGCGCCGAGCAGTCCGGTGGGCAGGTCGCGCGCGACCGAGGGGGCGGACAGGGCGGCTTCGGCGGGGTCCTCGCCCAGGCGCTGGTAGTAGTCGTAGAGGCCGGGGTCGATGGCGTCGAGTTCGCGCTTCCAGTCCTCCTCGGTGAACTCCCACCAGCGGAAGGAGAATTCGAGGAGCACCTTGGTCGCCTGGTCGTAGTGCGTCTCGATGACTGCGCGGCGCTTCTTGTACGAGAACGGCGGGGTCACCCGGGTGAAGCGCAGGCTGGAGAAGGGGATGGTGACGATCGCGACGTCGCCGGTCCAGGTGCGCGGTTCGGCGTAGGGGGCGTCCTCGGGCACGGTCTGGATGACGACCGCGTCGCCGCCGGGTTCCACGAGGCTCCGGCCGGCGGCCGAGCCGTCGCGATCGGGGTCGCGGTATTCGAGGCGGACCATGCGTTGGCCCATGACGATCTGGTCGCGCAGATCGTTCGCGAGGGCCTCCGGGAGCAGCCGGCTGCCGCCGTCGATCTCCCAGTAGGTGGCCTTCGGGTCGATGTCGCTGCGCCCCAGGAAGGTGTGGAAGAAGGCCAGGTGCAGCCGCGAGGTCATGTTCTCGATGGTGCCGATCGCCTCGATGGCCTCGTCGCTGAACCCCGCGTACTCGCGCAGGAAGCGGCCCATCGAGTAACCGTCGAAGTCGCGGACGACCTCGGCCCAGCCGTCGAGCCACTGTTCGAAGGGCTTGTTGATCCGTTGGCCGTCGATCAGGTCGGAGTAGTAGTTCCGGACCGGTTCCAGGGCGTCGTGGACCAGTTGTGCCACCGTCACCCGCGATTCGTAGCCGCTGAGGTGGAAGCCCTCGTTGAGTACGCAGGGCTGCTCGGCGTAGCGGGCGCGGCGGGCCTGCTCGCGGTTGGTACGGATCCAGGTGTGGTTGCGCTTGTCCGGTTCGCGGAACTCGGGACTGGTGGGGCCGTTCGTCCACTCCTCACCGGTGAAGGAGCGGTAGGTCACGGGCGGTACCCGCACGCCTTCGTTGCCGGTCGCCCGGTCGATGTCGACGTTGTAGAACAGCCGCCGCTTCAGGCCGAGTTTGTCGATCAGCGCAAGGGTGAGCGGGTGGAAGCTCGGTACGCGCATGGCCCCGGCCTCGGCGTATTGCGCGGGGTCGGCGAAGGGGGACGGCTCGCCCTTCCTGGTGTGGAAGGTCTTGATCCGGCCGCCGACCCTGTTGGCGTTGGCCTCCAGGATCGTCACGTCGTGCCCGGCCTTGGTCAGCAGCGAGCCGGCGACGAGGCCGGCGATGCCCGCACCTACGATCAGCACGCGTTTGCGTTGTGGCGGCGGTTGCAGCCCCTTGTCGATGAGGGTGTCGAGGTAGCGCAGTTTGAGGTCTTCGTTGGCGGGTTCGGGGCCGACGAGCAGCAGTTCGCGCGCGAGTTGCCGGTAGGTCTGCCGGTCGGCGCGGCCGGCGCCGTTGCCTTGGCCGTTGGTGTCGTTCATCGCACTTCCTGAGGCGGGGACGAGAGTCTTCGGATGTGGGGTCGGTCGAGTGGTCCGAGGGCGGACCGGCCGGGCTGCTACCGGGCGGGCCGCGGCTTCTTTGCGGCCCGCAGGCGGTGCCGACGGAGGGCGTGAACGCGTGGACCGCGCCGGTGGTGTCCGCACGGAGGTCGTGGCCACCGGGTTGCCTCGGCTTGGGGCGCGCGTGCGGAACAGGGCGGATCGCGTGCTGGAGAGCAGGTGTGGTGGAGGGCATCGGCGGATCAGGAACGGCCCCGAATGGCCCCGGGCAACCGGATGGTCACGACGCTGCGTGGATGGTCGGCGGATCTTCGATGTCTACGCGCCCGCGCTCGTGTTCAGCGGGATATGCGTCGCCGACGCGGCAGGACGAACGGGCGGCTCGCATTCGAGGTCTCGCCCATCACGCGCCTTCCCGGGGACGGACGGACAACGGTCATCGCCACTGCCCCGAGCGCCATTGTGTCCAGGCAGGGGACTCGGAGGCTCCAATTACACACATAAAATATCATATCACTTACGCTGCGTAGTCTTTCGGGTGGTGTCGGGTCGATCGACGCGGCCGGTACATCACGGGGCCGCTGAGATCGCGACCTCGCCGACGGCTCCGCATGGGTACGGTCCGGAGCCGTCGGCAGGGCCTGAGTCCCGGCCCGCGGTCTGCGAGCGCCGAGTGCGGGCTACTTCGCCGTTTCACTCGTGGTGGGACCCGGTTCGGGTTGCGGTTCCGCGCCGCCCGGATCGAGGCGGAACGGCGGGTACGCGTCGGTCATGAGGGCCTCGTAGGCGACCACGCGAAGCACCCAACGGTCGAGGCCGATCACCAACGCGTAGATGCCCCTGGGATAGCGCCCGGTGAACAGCAACGCGATGCCCGCGAACAGAACCAGCGCGGGAATGAGCCCGCCCCAACGCCAGGCGCCGGCGGTGAAGATCCCGACCAGGACGAGCTGCGGAAGGACCAGCAGCCACCACTTGACCAACACCAGTCCACGCGACAGGTGTTCGGGGTAGACGATGTCGAATCGCGCCGGGTACTCGGGGTGTTCGGCGAGGGCGAAAGGCGGATAGCGGTCGGTGCCGAGCCCGCCGTACCCGTAGTACCAAACGCGCCAGGTCCAACGCAGAACACCGACGTTGAAGTCGAACAGCGGGCGCGGATATCGGGTGGTGAACAGGATCGCGAAGAACGCCACGATACTGACCACGAAGAAGGCGATCCACAGGAAGAACAGCACGATCGCGTGCGGGATCAGCAGGAACCACTTCACTACCCACAGCCAGCGGGACGGTTCCGCTTCGAGCCTGGCTTCCAGCCGGACGGGCTGGGTCATTGCGGCGTACATGTAACCTCCTCGACCGCGGGACGGCGGATGTGCTCCGTGCCCCTCGATCCCCGGTTTTCTCGCAACCTCGCCGCGCCGCCGCCGTGAGCCCACGACGCCCGGGCGCCCGGGATCGCTTCCTCGGGCCATCGGGGGCCGGGGACGACTTCCGCCGAGCCGGACGCTCGTAGAGCCGCTCGGCACGCGGGCGACGTCCTGGTGCCCACGGCTTGCTCCCCGGCGTCGCGTTGCATCGGGCCCGGGTCGGTCAGCCGCCGGTCGCTTCCATGTTCCTGCGCGCCCGCCCTTCCATGATCCTGCGGGGCGGCACAGAGCGCAGGAGATGACTTTCCGGACCACGGGATCTGGAGGCGTCCCGACGGTGTTTCCGAGCAGCCGGTCGTCGCTCGCGATAGACGCGCCGGTTTTCGTATCCGACGAAATTGGAAAATCTATCGTGACCGGGGTAGACATTGCTGGAGATGCTGGGTATGTTTCCTGTCGTAGCCAAGCGAATCAGTGAGGCGCGACAGAGACGAACTGGCGCGCGTTGTTGAGGGTTCGACAGCAGAGTCCCGGGGCCGTGAGTTGTTCGGCAAGGGTTCCGGAGGCTGGTTGTCGGGCCGAGGAGAACTGAGGGCGGCCACGGGCCGCCGTGCAGGACGAGCAGTACCCGGCAGTACCTGCAATTCGGTTGTACCCGCAGTGGCAGTACACGTTGCACGACGAAGGCAGAAGAGGAAGGAGCGAACGCCATCCGGATCGCCCGCTCGGCGCGGTAGAGGTTGTCCGGCCGAGTGGGATCCGTGGAGACGCCGGTTCGAAAGGTGGTCCGCGGTCACGCAACTGCGGTCCCCGCACCCCCGCTCGTTGGGGCGGATGCGGAACAAGTAGGCCGACACGTCGGTGTCGGTGGATGGTGTGGATTTCTTCGGGGCCCTGGTGCCGTACGGCACCAGGGCCCCTCGACGCGTTTCCCGAACAAGCAGCCCCGACAGATGTGAATTCAAGAGAGGCGCCGATGGCTCCCACATCCGGCTCGACTCCGACCGGGGCCGACAGGCTCGACGACGACGACTATCCCGCCTACACGATGGGCCGCGCGGCCGCACTGATCGGCGCCTCGCAGGGTTTCCTGCGCGCGATCGGCGACTACGGTCTGATCACCCCACTGCGCTCCGAGGGCGGCCACCGCCGTTACTCCCGCTACCAGTTGCGCATCGCCCAGCGTGCCCGTGAACTCGTCGACCAGGGCACCGCCGTCGACGCCGCCTGTCGCATCGTGATCCTCGAGGATCAACTGGAAGAGGCCCTGCGTCTGAACGCCGAACTGCGCGACGCGGCCGAGACTCGGGCGGACGAGAACCCCTGACCGGTGGAGGACGCCGAGGCATGGTGCTCCGATGTGCGCGCGCCACCGTGCGGATCGACGTCGGCGCCGCCGAAACCGCCGGGCCTGCTCCTCCCGAAACCCGCAAGTACTCGCCCGTCGGCCGAGTTCGACGCCGACCCGACCCGACCCGACCCGACCCGACCCGACCCGGCCGGGTCCGGCCGAGGTCGCCGGGGCCCGGCATCTCGGTGCCCGGCGAGCGCCTCTGCCGGGCTGTCCTGTCTTCTCGGCCCGGTCGCGACTCGCCGGCGAGAGTGCCGACGGGGCACGCGGCGACACCGACATCGACGGGCGCCGACACTCGCGAAAATCTGTCACGTCGGAGATAGACATTCGCGCGCGACGTGGCTAGTCTTCTCAATGTCGAAGCCGAAGGAAACGTCGAACAGGCGCGGCAGATGATGAACTGCCCGTGAAGTGGAACGTGTAGGACATCGTCGGGGCCGGTGTGTGCGAAGGGCTCCGACGACGAAGGGAAGGCATGGCCGTCGGGCAGGTCGGGGCCGAGCAGTCGTAGGGGTTTCGGCCGACGGCGGAGTAGAAGCAGGCAAGCGCAGCACGTCGACAAGCAGACGCAGGTCAGAGGAAGAAGGGAAGGGTCCAGACGCCATCGGATAGCCCGCAGTCGGTCACTTCGGTCGAGCGGGCACCGCGGTCCATCCGAACGGAAGGTGGTCTTCGGTCACGCATATGCGATCCCCCGCACTCCCCCCTGCCGCGTGCGGCAGCCGTGCGGAAACGACACCGGACTTCGTAGCCGGTGGATGGTGAGACAACCCCAACCCGGACCCCGGTGCCACGGCACCGGGGTCCTCGTCATGAGCGGCTGCCCCTACCCGCAACGCGGCGCAGCCCGCGACGAGGAAAGCGCTCGGGCCGTGGGCCCACTCGACGATCGGAAGAGGCAGGCGATGGAGCGAGACCCGGGGGACATGGCCGCTCTGGCGGGGCGGTTGGCCGCCGCGGCGGAGCAGTTGCTCCTGGCCGTCAAGGGCATGGACGACCTCGGATGGTCGACCGAGTCGTACAGCAAGTCCCACCTGCGCGACGTCGCGAGCTGCCTCACGAGCAGCGCCACGCGGATCGCCGCCCTCCATCGTGGGCGCGACTCCTGGAACGACGCGGCCGGGCACGCGCCCTGACGGAGACGACGCGACCTGTACGGGTCCTGCCGTACGGCACGACCCGTACGGCACGACCCGTACGGCACGACTCGGCGCCGGGCCGAACCGGTCGACCTCGGGTGCTCCGCGGGCGACCGCCGTCGACGGGTCCGGAACGGCGAAGGGCCCCGAAGTACCGGGCCACGCGCACCCGGTGGGCGGGTGGGTGGCCGGTTCTTCGGGGCCGGGTGTCGCGGTGCGCGGGTCAGG
>NZ_JBEXCV010000130.1:0-25779 GCF_040605455.1 Embleya sp. NPDC005575
CCGAGGATCTGGTCCGGCTCGCGGATGCCGTACGCCGGGTGCACGTGTCCCCGGCCGTCGCGCGCACGCACCGCGCCGACCGAGCCGAGTTGGCGCAGCGCGTACAGCAGCACCGCGATGTCGTCGATCAGGATCGGGTCGGGCAGCAGGTCCACCGGGCTGATCGCGTAGATCAGCGCGCCCAGGAACAACGCCCGGTCGCGCGTGCTCGCGTCCGGGCCGCGCACCAGCCGCCTGGTCCGCAGCAATCTGCGGACCAGCACGACCACGACCACCAGCGTCACGACGAACACGAGCGCCGCGACGCCGATCAGGATCCAGAGCCAGGTGTCCACATGGGAACGTCTGCCCCGTCAGCCGCCGCCCACCCAGACCGTCTTGGCGTTGCAGAATTCCCGGATGCCCGAGTGGGCGAGTTCGCGTCCGTAGCCGCTGGTCTTGATGCCGCCGAAGGGCAGCTCGGGGTGGGAGGTGACCATGCCGTTCACGAAGACCGCGCCGGCCGCCAACTCGGCTGCGCAGCGCCGCTGTTCGTCTTCGTCGTCGGTCCAGGCGTTGGCTCCCAGGCCGAACGGCGTCGCGTTGGCCAGTGCGATCGCCTGGTCCAGGTCGGCGACCCGGTACAGCCCGGCAACCGGGCCGAACACCTCCTCGCGGTACATCCGCATGTCCGGGGTGATCTCGGCGACCACGGTCGGCGGGTAGTACCAGCCGGGGCCGGCGGGCCGCTCGCCGCCGCACAGGATCCGGGCACCCCTGGCCCGGGCGTCGTCGACCTGCTCGGTGACGTCGCGTACGCCCTGCTCCTGGGCGAGCGGGCCCACGTCGGTGCCCGCGGCGGTCGGGTCGCCGACCTGGAGCGCGGCCATGTTCGCGGTGAACGCCGCGGCGAAGGTGTCATAGACGTCGGTGTGCACGATGAACCGTTTGGCCGCGATACAGCTTTGTCCGTTGTTCTGGGTGCGGGCCGTGGTGGCCGTCTTCGCGGCGGCCTCGATGTCGGCGGAGGGCAGCACCAGGAAGGGGTCCGAGCCGCCCAGTTCGAGCACCGTCTTCTTCAGCTCGCGGCCGGCGATCGCCGCGATCGAGCGCCCGGCACCCTCGCTGCCGGTCAGCGTGGCGGCCACCACACGCGGGTCGGAGAGCACCCGCTCGACCAGCTTCGACCCGATCAGCAGCGTCTGGAAGGCCCCCTCCGGAAAGCCGGCCCGGGTGAACAGGTCGCCCAGGTACAGCGCGGTGCGCGGCACGTTCGAGGCGTGCTTGAGCAAGCCGGTGTTGCCCGCCATCAGCGCGGGCGCGGCGAACCGCATCGCCTGCCACAGCGGGAAGTTCCACGGCATCACGGCCAGCACCGGGCCCAGCGGCTCGTACCGTACGTACGCCTTCCGGGCGCCGACCGCGTCCGCATCGGCCGGCTCGTCGGCCAGGAACCCCGCCGCCCGATCGGCGTAGAACCGACACAACCGGGCGCACTTGGCCACCTCGGCCCCGGCGGCGGCGAGCGTCTTGCCCATCTCCGCGGTCATCATCGCCGCGACCTCGCCCTTCTCCGCGTCGAGCAGATCCGCGGCCCGCCGCATCGCCTTCGCGCGCACGTCGTACGAGTCCCGCCGATGGGCCCGGAACACCTCGTCGGACCGCGCGATGCGGGCCTCGATCTCCGGTTCACCGATCTCGGTGAACTCCTCGATCGTCTCCCCGGTCGCCGGATTGACGGACGCGATGGCCATGGACCCTCCAGATACGGATGATGATGCGACGGGCGCGGACATCGCTCGGTGCACCCCGCCGACCCGTTACCCACGCCGCGCCGGCTGACACAACGCCGACCGGCTGTCGTATCCGCCTGGGATCATCCGCGCCATGAAGGAACAAGCCATCCCGATCCTGCACGTGAGCAACGCCGCCGCGTCCGTCGGCTGGTACACCCGACTGGGCTTCGCCCAGGAGTGGGAACACCGTTTCGAACCGGGCTTCCCCGCGTTCGTGGACATCGCGCGCGGCGACGTGCACCTCTTCCTCAGCGAACACGCCGGCGACGCGACCCCGGACACGCTGGTCTACCTGCGGGTCGCGGATGTGGACGCGGTGGCCCGGGAATTCGGCCTGCCGATCGAGGAGGCACCGTGGGCTCGGGAGGTGCACCTGACGGACCCGGATGGGAATCGGGTGCGGGTGGGCAGGCCCAGGGAGGGGTGAGTCTCCGCGAGGGCGGCCGAGGGCATCACCCGACGGATGTGCTCACCTCCAGCACGATCCGGCCGTCGGCGACGCGTTCGGCGAGCGCACCGAGATGCTCTTTCTGGGTTTCGTCGATCCGTAGCCAGGTCAGGTCCGGAAGGTCGGCCAGGGGGCTCAGGTCGGTCACCGGGGAGCCCGAGATGCCCACGTCGCGCAGTCGTGGCAGGTCAGCCAACGGAGATACGTCCGTCACCGGCGATCCATCGGCGTACAGACGAGTGAGAGCGGATAGCCCGCGCAACGGGCTCAGGTCGGTGACCGGCGTATGTGCGACGCTGAGCACCTCCAGCTTCGGGTACTTCACCAAGCTCGACAGGTTCGCAATCTCCGCCCCGTGCACATAGAGATAGCGCAGGTTGAGCGACTCCGGCAGGACTCCCGCGTCCGGCAAAGGCTCGTGGTTGAAGTTCAGGCTGATGATCCAGGGAAGCCGCGCCAAGAGCGCCAGGCCGGCGAATTGTGCGCATCCGAGACCCAGCGACGTCACGTGCGGCAACTCCGCCAACGGGCTCAGATCCGTGATCGAGGTGCCGGCGATTCCGAGCGAATCGAGCTTCGGGAGCGCGGCGAGCTCTCGTTCGGGTATCTCCGACATCTCGGCCGGAAGGCCCACGTTCGTCACATCGGCACGCCCCGCCAGCAGTTCCAGCGCCATCAGGTTCGCCGTCGGCCGGCTCCAAGCGGGCGAAGTCGCCTTCGGCGTCCGCCAGTCGCCGGGTCAGCACCTGCGTCAGCCGATCCACGTCGTGCGCGCCGACCTCGCGCCGGACCCGCCGACGCGCCACCCGACCGCCCATCCGCACCGGCGCGTCGACCAGCCGTGCGCCCGGAGGTGCCGAGGTCAACCGACGCAGCATGCTCGCGATCGCCGTCGCCAACAGGCGTCCCTGTACCGGATCCACCTCTCGCCCCGTTTCCCGAGTCGGCCGGAGCTTCGAGTATGTCCCGATCGACGCCGACCGGGGTGGGGATCCCGAATCCTCACGAGCGAACGACCCGACCGCAGCCGGATCCGGGGGGCGGCGTGCGCGGCCGGCGGCTGTTCGACGCGGTCACGACCCACCACGGCCCAGCACCGCCGCGTAGCGAGGGGCCGTCGGGCTCACCCCGTTATTCGGGCGACTTCGGTCCGCTGTCGGTCAGCACGCCCCTGGCCAGTGCCGCCAAGCCGCGCTTGATGCGGTCGGGGGAGATGCCCTGTTCGCGCTGTCGCCGGTACACCTCCGGTGCCAGCGGTGCGAGCAGCGTGTCCGCGAGTGCCTCGGGGTCCGGGCAATCCGCCGCCAGGACGCGTACGTGTGTGAACCAGAACCCGTACGCGCCGGTGCGGTAGCGCGCGCTGCCGGTCTCCGCGCCCAGGAGCAGGTGTACGTGCCGCTCCAGCAGGTCGACCATCGCCGCGTAGAAGGCCGCCAGGCGCTCCGCCGGATCGCTTTCGTCCGGGCCCAACGGCGGTGCGCCACGCAGGATTTCGCTTTGCAACGCGCGCTCGTGCTCGTCCAGCAGGGCGCGCGCGATGGAGGCGCGGTCGGGGTAGCGGCGATACAGCGTGCCGCGGCCGATGCCCGCGGCCTTGGCGATGTCCTCCATCGTGATCTCGGCCGGATCGCCTGCCGCGAACAGTTCCTCGGCCGCGGCCAGCACGCGAGCCCGATTGCGCGCGGCGTCCGCACGTTCCCGCGGCGGCCCGGACCCGTCCGCGGTGACCGGAAGGCCGGTGAGCAAGTCGGTGCGTTTCGTCATGTCCCTACCCTAACCAGCAAGTGGACACATCGTCCACTTAGTGGCTACAGTCGGACCAACAAACGGACACTCCGTCCACTTAATCTTTTGGGGAGCATCCATGCCGCACCTCCTGCACCTCGACTCCAGTGCCCGCGCCGACTCCTTCTCCCGGGCCCTGGGCGCGGCCTTCGCCGACGCGTGGCGCGCCGCGCGGCCGGACGCCGAATACACCCACCGCGATCTGACCGCCCGCCCCGTGCCGCCGATCGACCAGGCATGGACCGAGATCTGCGACACGATGCTGCGCGAGGGCATCACCGCGATCCCGGACTACCCGCAGGCGGTCCGCACGCCCGAGCAGCGCAAGGCGTGGGACACGGTCGAACCGCTGTTGGCCGAACTGGTCGCCGCTGACGTCGTGCTGATCGGCTCGCCGATGTACAACTTCGGCGTGCCCGCCCAGCTCAAGAGCTGGATCGACCAGGTCACCTTTCCGAAGATGTCGCTGGCGCCGCGCCGCTTCGTGGTCGCCTCGTCGCGCGGCGGCTCCTACCTGCCGGGCACGCCGCGGGCGCCGTTCGACCACCAGACGCGCTACCTCGTCGACTTCTTCACCGGGCACTACGCGGTCTCGGACGCGATCGTGCTCGGTACCGAACTGACCAACTCGCTCGTGGACCCCGGGCTCGCCGAGCGCCGGGACCAGCACCTGTCCTCGCACGCGGAGGCGCTCGGCCGCGCCGCAGAGCTGGGGCGCTCACTCGTGGAGGCGTACTGATGGCCTGGTTGATCCTGCTTGGCGCGGGCCTCGTCGAGGTCGTGTGGTCGCAGAGCATCAAGCCCACCGAGGGATTCAGCAAACCGCTGCCGACGGTGATCTGCGTCCTGCTCGGTGCGACGGCGGTGTACCTGCTCTCGGTCGCCATGCGCGATCTGCCGGTGGGTACGGCGTACGCGGTGTTCACCGGAATCGGCACCGTCGGCGCGATCACGCTGGGCATCACGTTCCAGCACGACGCGCTCAGCGCGGGCCGGATCGCGGCGCTCGCACTGATCGTGGGCGGGCTGGTGCTGGCCCGGCTGACCTCGACGGCGTGAGCGCGACCCATCTGGCCTCGACCCGGCGGGCACGGGCCGGCGCACCATCGTCGGCCCGACAACAAAGGACAAACAGGATGCAACTTTAGTGACAGCTCTGCGCACGTTCGCGGCTATCGAGCACACCCGCCCGAGCCGGAGGCTGAGGAGGTGTCAGGACCCCCAGTCAAGGAGCACACCGCATGTCTCCCGGAAACCGTCGGCGCCCCCCGACCACGACTCCCCCGGCGAACCGGCTCGCCGAGCCGGATGTGTACCAGCGCATCGATCACGACGATCGGGCCAAGGGCAGCGCGGCCGGTTCCCGGGGCCTGACCAAGTGCTACGGCGAGGGTGAGACCCGGGTGGTCGCGCTGGACGAGGTCGACGTGGAGATCGGCCGTGGTCGGTTCACCGCGATCATGGGCCCGTCCGGGTCCGGCAAGTCCACCCTCATGCACTGCCTCGCGGGCCTGGACTCGGTCACCTCCGGGCAAAGCTGGATCGGCGACACCGAGATCACCGGGCTCAAGGACAAGGCCCTGACCCGGCTGCGCCGGGACAAGATCGGTTTCATCTTCCAGGCGTTCAACCTGCTGCCGACGCTGACCGCGCTGGAGAACATCACGCTGCCGATGGACATCGCGGGCGTCAAGCCGGATCCGGCCTGGTTGGACACCGTGATCGACACGGTCGGTCTGCGCGACCGACTCAAGCACCGGCCCAGCGAGCTCTCCGGCGGTCAGCAGCAGCGCGTGGCGTGCGCCCGCGCTCTGGCGAGCAAGCCGCAGATCATCTTCGGCGACGAACCGACCGGCAACCTCGACTCACGCTCCGGCGCGGAGGTGCTCGGCTTCCTCCGCAGCAGTGTGTACGACCTGGGTCAGACCATCGTGATGGTCACCCACGACCCCAACGCGGCGTCCTACGCGGACCGGGTGTTGTTCCTGGCCGACGGCCGGGTCGTGGACGAGATGTTGTCGCCGACCGCGGACACGGTGCTTGCGCGCATGCAGCGCTTCGCCCGTTCCGCGAACTGAGGCGCCGCCATGCTGAAGGCGACGTTCCGCAGCTTCCTCGCCCACAAGGCGAGAATGGTCCTGTCCGCACTCGCGATCCTGCTGTCGGTCGCGTTCGTGGCAGGCACCCTGATGTTCACCGACACGATCAGCAAGACCTTCCACGACCTCTCCCGCACGGCCGCGGCCGACGTCACGGTCAAGCCCAAGTCGGAGTTCCGCGAGGACCGGCTCGGCCGCACCGGCCAGCAGCCGACGGTGCCCGAGAGCACGGTGGCCGCCATGCGCACGGTGCCCGGCGTAGCCGACGCACACCCCGACGTCACGGTGACCAACGTGATCATCGTCGACGGCAAGGGCAAGAAGGTCGGCCTGACCTCGGAGCCCCAGGTGCAGGCGGCCGACTGGTTCCCGAACAAGCAGTCCCCGGTCGCGCTGAAGAAGGGCCGCGCACCGCAGGGACCGAACGAGATCGTGCTGGACAGCGACGCGGCCGGCCACAACAAGGTCGAGGTCGGCGACAAGGTGCACGTGGTCGCCGCGGCGGGCGCGTTCGATCCGACCGTGGTGGGGCTGGCCGATTACAAGACCATCAACCCGGGGGTGACCCTGCTCTTCCTGGACGGCACCGCCGCCCGGGAACGGCTCCTGGGCAAGCCCGGCGTGGTCACCTCGGTGTCGCTCACCGCGCAGTCCGGCGTCGACCAGAAGGAGCTCAAGACCCGGGTCGCCGCCAAGCTCGGCACGAGCTTCGACATCAAGACCCGGGAGGAGGAGGCCGACGCCGCCTCCGCCGACCTGGGCGAGGCACTCAACGTGATCAAGTACGCGTTGCTCGGCTTCGCAGGCGTCTCGCTCCTGGTCGGCACGTTCCTGATCTTCAACACCTTCTCCATGCTCGTCGCCCAACGCACCCGCGAACTGGGTCTGTTGCGCGCGATCGGAGCCAGTCGGGCCGACGTGAACCGCTCGGTGCTCCTGGAGGCGCTGCTGCTCGCGGTGGTCGGATCCACACTGGGCCTGCTCGGCGGATTCGCGCTCGGGCAGGGACTGCTGACGCTGATGAGCGCGGTCGGCGTCGACCTCAAGGGCACCCCGCTGGAGGTCAAACCCGCGACGCCGATCATCGCGTACACGGTCGGCGTCCTGGTCACCGTGGTCGCCGCCTACCTGCCCGCTCGCCGGGCCGCCCGAGTGAGCCCGATGGCCGCGCTGCGCGAGGCTGGCGCCCCGCCCGCGAAGTCGTTGCGCGGACGGGCGATCTGCGGCAGCGTGACAACCGTGCTCGGCGCGATCGCGCTGGCGATCGGCGCGTCCGCGACCAAGCTGGACCCGGCGCACGGGCTGGCCCTGGCGGGCGGCCTGATCGGCACCCTGGTCGGCTTCATCGTGCTCGGGCCGGTGCTGGCCCGCCTGGTGATCCCGTGGCCGGCGGGGGCGTTCCCACGTCTGTTCGGCACGGTCGGCCGGCTCAGCCGGGAGAACGCGCTGCGCAATCCGCGCCGCACCGGCGCCACGGCCGCCGCACTGATGATCGGCGTCGCGCTGGTCGCCTCGCTGTCGGTGGTAGCCACGTCGATGAAGGACTCGGTGGGCAAGCAGATCGACCAGCGCCTCGGCGCCGACTTCACCCTCGAGAGCAGCGGCGGGCTCAACTTCGCCCCGGACGTGTCGGAAACGGTGCGCAAGGTGCCGGGCGTGAGCGACGTGGTGCGCCAGCGCGAGACCGAGGCCAAGGTCGTCTTCAACGGGTCGACCGAGACCATCTCGGTGACCGGCGCCGACCCGGGCATCGACGCGATGATGAAGCAGAAGTACACCGCGGGCAGCGCCGCCGACGCACTGGCCGCGGGCAAAATCGCGCTGCCCAAGTCGTACGTGAAGAGTCGCCACCTTGGCGTCGGCGGCACGGTGACGCTGCGCACGCCCAACGGGAAGAGCGCGGAGCTGCGGGTCGGCGCGGTGATCGACGACGAAGGCATCGGACTGGGCAACGCGGGCGCCGGCATGGTCGGTCTGGAGACGCTGAGCAAGCTGGTCCCGGAGCTGCTCGACTCGGTGATCATGGCCAACACCGCCGACGGAGCGAAGAGTTCACAGGTGCGGGCGGCCCTGGAGACCGCGCTCAAGCCCTTCCCGCAGGTGCAACTGCGCGATCAGGCGGACTACAAGCAGACCGTGCAGGACCAGACCAACCTGGTGCTGCAAATGGTCTACGGCCTGCTCGGGCTCGCGATCATCATCGCGATCCTGGGCGTGGTGAACACGCTGGCCCTGTCCGTGATCGAGCGCACGCGCGAGATCGGACTGCTCCGGGCGATCGGCATGTCGCGCGTGCAACTGCGGCGGATGATCCGGCTGGAATCGGCGGTGATCGCGGTGTTCGGCGCGGTGCTCGGGCTCGCCCTCGGGGTGGGCTGGGGTGTCTCGGCGCAGCGCATGCTGGCGTCGCAGGGCCTGGACGTGCTGACCATCCCGTGGCTGACCATCGCCGAGGTCGTCATCGGCGCGGGCGTCGTGGGCCTGCTCGCCGCCCTGCTGCCGGCCCTGCGGGCCTCGCGGATGAACGTGCTGGCCGCGATCTCCACGGAATGACCACCCTTCGATGATCGACACCACCGCGACATCCGACGGTGCGCCGGCGTCCCCCGCCGGTGCACCGTCGGCGGTGCTGCCGCGACCGGCGTCCGAGCCCGGCTACCGTGGCCGGGTGAGCTTTCGTGCCTGGTCGGCGCCCCGCCGTTCGTTCGGGTTCGACGTACTGGTCTCGGCGATCGCCATCGCGCTGGGGTCGGCCCTGCGGATGGGGCGCTCCTCGGGCCTGGTCGACTGGCCGTACGTACACCAGGCGAGCGCGGTGGTGGCCGGCACGCTGCTCCTGAACCGCAGGCGCGCGCCGTTCGGCTCGGGGGTGGCGATCTGTGCCGTGTCCCTCGTCCATCCGACACACGTGCTCTTCTTCGCGGCCTACGCCGCCGGGGCCTACGTCGAGGACCGGCGGCGCGCGGGTGCCCTGATCGGCGGTCTGGTGCCGGCGACCGCCCAGCCGTGGAACCACCCGGATCCGTGGAGCATCGTCGGCAGCGCCAGTGTCGCCCTGGTGCCGGCGCTGCTCGGCCTCTATGTCGCCGCCCGCCGCCGGTTGCGCCTGGATCGGGGCGATCGGGTGAAGCGCGAACGCGAGTTGCTCTTCGAGCAGGTGCGGATGCAGGAACGGGCCCGGATCGCGGGCGAGATGCACGACGTGATCACCCACCGGGTCAGCCTGATGGTGCTCCAGGCGGGCGCCCTGCGCACCCGGGCCCGGGACGAGGAGGTACGCGCGGCGGCGGAGGAGCTGCGCATGGTGGGCTGCAAGGCGCTGGAGGAGTTGCGCGGTCTGGTCACGGTGACCCGCTCCGAGCAGCAGGTGGGTTCGGTGGTGGCCGCGCCGCGCGCGGTGCTCGACGTGTCCGATCTGGTGGCCGACTCGCGCTCGGCGGGCGTGTCCGTCGACGTGATCACCCTCGGCGAGCCACACGCCACCTCGCCGGTGGTCGGTCGGGCCGCCTATCGGGTCGTCCAGGAGGGGCTGACCAACGTGCACAAACACGCACCGGGCGCGGTGGTGGACGTACGACTGCACTACGTGGGCGACGAGGTGCAGATCACCGTGCGAAACTCGGCTCCCACCCGGGCCGTCGACGTCGCCCTGGGCACCGGTGGCAGCGGTCTGCTCGGCCTGCGCAAGCGGGTCGAGCTGGTGGCCGGCACGCTGCGCACCGGCCCGCTGCCCGACGGCGGCTACGAACTGCTCGCCGTACTGCCGGCCGGCGCATCGACCACGACCACCGGAGACCCCGCATGATCCGCGTCCTGCTCGTCGACGACGAACGTATGGTGTGCGCGCACCTGCGCACGATTCTCGGTGTGGCCGCCGACCTCGAGGTGATCGGCGAGGCGTACGACGGCGCGGAGGCGGTCGAGTCGGTCCTGCGCCATCGGCCCGACCTGGTGCTGATGGACCTGCACATGCCGGGGGTGGACGGGCTGACCGCGATCGAGCAGATCGTCGACCTGCCGAACGCGCCCCGGGTGATCGTGTTGACCACGTTCGGCCTGGAGCAGTACATCCTGCGCGTGTTGCACGCGGGCGCGGCCGGGTTCCTGCTCAAGGACACTCCGCCGGAGGATTTGATCGGCCTGGTCCGGGTCGCGATGGACGGGCACACCGTGCTCTCCCCGGCGGTGACGCGCGACCTGGTCACCGCGTCCTCTGGGCGCAACGCGGCCCGCGAGCGCGCGGCACTGGCCGTCGCGTCGCTGACCGAGCGCGAGGTCGAGGTGCTCACCTGCGTCGGCGAGGGGTTGTCCAACGCGCAGACCGCCGACCGACTGTTCCTCAGCGAGACGACCGTCAAGAGCTACGTCTCCCGCATGCTCACCAAGCTGGACTGCGCAAACCGCACGCAGGCCGGCCTACTGGCCTACGACGCGGGCTTGATCCGCCGCTGACCCGAGCGACCGGCCGACCGGCGGTCGGGGGGCGCGCGGGCTCGGTGCGGTGGGCCGCGTGAGCTCGGTGCGGTGGGGCCGCGTGCTCGGTAATCTCGGAGGCCTCCGGCTCCGGTCGGAGATCCGTGAACCGGAGGGGTGCGCATGTCGGTGACGCTCGCGAAGGGTGGCAACTGCCCGTTGGCGGTGGCCTCCGTGCTGGTGGAGGTCGCCTCCGAGGCGCCCGTGGACGTCTCGGCGCTGCTGCTCGCCGGATCCGGAAAGGTGCGCTCGGACGCCGACTTCGTCTTCTACAACCAGCCGACCGGGCCCGGTGTGCAGCTCCGGGCGGGCGCGCCGGGCCGACCGGCCGCGGTGCAGGTGGACACCGCGGCGGTGCCCCCGGACGTGCAGACCATCGTGGTGACGCTGAGCCTGGACGACGGCCCCGGCACACCGGTCACCTTCGGCGGGACGGCGCCGCCCACCGCGACCGTGCGCGACGCCTCCGGCGAGGCGCTGGTCACCTTCACCCCGCACGGGCTGGGCCGGGAGACCGCGCTGGTGATGCTGGAGCTGTACCGGCGCGGCGGCGCGTGGAAGGTGCGCGCGGTCGGCCAGGGCTACGCAAACGGACTCGCGGGCATCGCCACCGACTTCGGCGTCGCGGTCGACGACGAGCCGGCCCCGCCCTCCGGCCGCCCCGGCACTCGGCCACCGACTGGGTCCCCGCAGCAGACCGAGCCACCGACCGCGCCGCAGACCCAGGCCACGACGCGTCCCCAGACCCCGACGTCCGACGGCCCGGCACCGACACCTGCTGCTCCGCTGCTGCCGCACGAACCGCCCCGGCCCACGCCGATCCCGCCTCCGGTGCCACGCCGCCCGGCGACCGTGCAGCCCACCCCACCTCCGACGCCGGCCCCTCCGCCACCTCCTGCCCCTGCCCCTGCCCCTGCCCCGACGGTCGCGGCCACCGCCCCGATCCCGGTCGGCGACACCCGCACCGCCGGGCCGATCAACCTCGACAAGGGCCGGGTCAGCCTGCGCAAGGACCAATCGGTCTCGCTGGTCAAGACCGGCGCACCGCCGTTGACCCGGATTCGGATGGGCCTGGGCTGGGACCCGGCCAAGGCCGGCAGCAGCATCGACCTCGACGCATCCTGTATCGCGTTCGACGCGCGGGGCAAGAAGGTCGTCACCGTCTGGTTCATGAAGCTGTCCGGTCTGGACGGCGCGATCGTGCACTCCGGCGACAACCTGACCGGTGAGGGCGAGGGTGACGACGAGTCGATCGTGGTGCGGCTGGACGCGCTGCCGCCGCAGGTCACCGGACTCGTGTTCACCGTGAACTCGTTCCTGGGGCAGAAGTTCACCGAGGTCTCCCGAGCCTTTTGCCGCCTGGTCGACGACACCACCGACGCCGAGTTGGTGCGCTTCGACCTGTCCGCCACCGAGCCGCGTACGGGCGTGCTGATGTGCATGCTGGTCCGCGAGGGTCCGTCCTGGACGATGACGGCACTCGGCCGCTTCGCCGACGGCCGCACGGTGCGCAAACTGGTGGACCCGGCCCGCGAGGCGCTCGGCTACTGACCCGGCACGGTCGGCACCGAGCCGGGTGGGATCACGGACAGCGCTCGCCGTACTTGACCACGCCCACGTTCACCGTGTCCGTGACGGGTTGCCCTTCGGGCGGGCGCTGGGTGCAGACGATCCAGTGCGTCTCGATCAGCACGAGCCGACTCCCGCCCAGATCCTCCGTCTTGACGTGCGCGTCGCCGCGCAGCGCCCGGCGGACGACGGTGACGCTGCGGCCGACCAGGTTGGGCATCCGGCCGTCGACCACCTCGGGAGCGTCGGTCGGCACGGTGCCGGCCGGGCACTTCTCGTCGTGCCGGACCACGCCCAGGTCGACCGGGAGCTCCTTGGCCAACGGCCCCGGCTCGGGAGTCTGGTCGCACACCTTCCAGTTGCTGAACACGAACTGCCTGCGGCCGCGGCCGCTCGCGTCGTGCGACGTGACGAATCGGTAGCCGGCCCGGCGGGCGCCGTCCCACGCCTGTTGCAGGTCGACACCGACCACGTCCGGCAGCACGTTCTTCGGCACCGGTGACGGCTTGGCCCGGCGGGTCGGCGGCGCTGCCGACGCCGGCCCGGTGGGGGCCGCCGCTGCGGCCGCGACCCGCGCGCCGTCGGCCGCCGCCGCCGTCCCGGTGTCGTCCTTGCGTTCCCGGTGCACCAGCCCCACGATCACCAGCACCGCGACGACCGCACAGACCACCCCGAGCCGCTGCCTCGGGTTCCGCCACCACGTCATGTCCCCACGATGCGGCCGGAGACCGCGAAACGGGAGCGATTCACCCCCCGATCACCTGTTCGTGTGGTTCGCGCCCGAATCCGTAACCGCGCCCGAATCCGCAGCCGCGTCGGCGGACTCGTCGACGCCGTCGGCGACCGCACCCGCGAACCCCTGCCGGCCGCCCTCCGCCCCGGACGCCTCCCGCACCGCGAACCCGATCGCCTGCCGCAACATCTCGGCCCGGGAAGGTCCCGGCGAGCCGATCACGATTCGCGTGGCCAACCCGTCCAGCAACGCGTGCAGCCGCAGCACGTATCCGTCCGGGTCCGGGTGCGGCCCGATCATCGCGCGCAGGTCCGCCATCCACGGGCCCTCGATCTCCGCGCTCGCGGCCAGTACCTCCGGGTCGGCCAGCGAACGCGTCCACACCTCCAGCCACAACGTCCACCGCGAGTCGGCCCGCTCGTCGGGCAGGTAGAGGTCGATGTAGCCGGCGAGTCGCTCGGCGAGCGGCACCTCGACGGCGGCAAGCAGCGCCCGGCGGCGCTCCGCGAACCCCTGCTCGCTCCACCGCAGCGTCTCCACGAGAAGTTGCTCCTTGGACCCGAAGTAGTACGCGACGTGGCCGCCACTGATCCCGATCCGCTTGCCCAGGCCGGCCATGGTCAGTTGGGCCAGTCCGTGCTCGGCGATCGCATCCATCGCCGCCTGGAGCACCACCTCCCTGGGCTGTTCCAGCCGCTTGCGCCGTGTCCCCGCCATGCTCGGCACCCCTGGTTCGTTCGACGGCGGACCTCGCCTGCCGTCATGTTAGAACGTCGTTCAATACCGCGCTCGGCGAACCGGCGCCGCCATACTTGCGAGAGGCAGCACCCACCCCGACGAGAGGACCCACCGTGGCACCCCAGCCGCTCACCGACGCCGAACTGACCGAGGCCCTCGCCGACCTCCCGGGCTGGCAGGTCACCGACGGTGAACTGACCGCGACCTACAAGTGCGCCCGAGCCGACGTGCCCGCGTTCTACGCGACCGTGGCCGCCGCCGAGGACCAGGCGAACCACCACGCCCGGATCACCATCCTGTACGGCACCCTGTCGTTCGCGCTGACCACCCACGACGCGGGCGACCGGATCACCGCCACCGACGTCGAGTTCGCCACCCGAGTGGCCTCCTTCGCCGCCGCCCACGGCGCACGGAACACCACCGCGCAGGACTGAGCCCACCCCACCGGCGCCCCGCCGCCCATCAAGCCGAACCCCGAAGACGGCAACGACTCGGCCGGGGCGCAACACACAGCGCCACCACCTTGAACCAAGCCCACCCCACCGGCGCCGCGCCGCCACCGAGCCGAACCCCAGGAGCGCCGACGACTCGACCGGGGCGCAGCGCACACGGCACCACCCAAAAGCCAAGCCCGGCCCCGCCGCCACCGAGGCGAACCCCGAAAGCGGCAACGACACGCCGGGGCGCAACTCACGGAGTCACCGCGAGCCGATCGAGCCGGCGCGGCGCGGCGATGGTGCTCCCGAACCGGTCCGGAAGCACCGCGTACGGCCGCCCGACGTCGAAGCACCCACCCCGACAGGTGACAGCGTTCCCTCCCTCGGCACCGAGGCCGGGGCGGCCCTGCTCCAGGCACCCCGGTCCACACCACCCCTACCCACGACGCCTCGCCCGCGGCCACCCCCCGCGTCGAGCCGCGCCGGCGCCGGCCCGCCCGAGCCCGGCACGCGTCCACCCGCGCCCATCGCGCACGGGCCGCCGGGCCACACAGCCTTCACTCGGCGCTTCCTGGCCGTTCATCCGGACGACCCGCGCGCGGCCTAGCCTCCGAGCATGAGCACCGACGCACCGGCGTCCCACCCCGTCTCGGCCACCGTTCGCGGCTGGATCCTCCCGATCGCCGGCGCCGGCTCGGCCGGTTGGCTGATCGGGACGTACGCGATCCGCGCCGCCGCCCAGGGCTCGTGCGACGACTTCGGGCAACGCGGCTGCACGGGAGACGACTTCGGCCCGTCCCTGATCGGCCTGGCCGGCCTCGTGCTCCTGCTCGCCCTGGTCGCCGGCGCGGTCGCGGCCACGGCCGGCCGCCGCGGCCTGCCCGCGTTCGCCGGCGCCCTGCTGTTCGCGGGCACCGTCGCCGTACTGGCCGCGTTCACCGAACCCGCCTCCGAAGGCGGTTGGTACGTCCCCACCGCGACCGCCGTCGCGCTCGTCGTCCTGCTGTTCACCCTCGCCGCGTTCGGCACGAGCGAACGGCGCCCGGCACCGGCCCGGACACCGAGCGCCGCCGATACCGCGAAGCAGGCCGAGCCGCTCGGCGCCGCGGGCTCGGGATCCGACGGCAGCGCGCCCACCGAGCGCCGCTGATCATTCATCGCCCGTTCGGCGGTGGCCCCAGGGTCCGCCCGTGACCATCGAAGCACCCGCCGCACCCGGCCCGCGCGCCCACTGGGTCTGCCGAGGCGCGACTTCCACGACTGCGCCCTCACCGTGGGCGTACGGCACCCGCACCCGCACCCGACTGGCGTACGACACCCGAGCGCCCGTCGGCACGTTGCGCACGCGGGCCCAAGCCGCGGCGGCGGGGCGAGCGACCCGCCGCCCCGCCCGACCTCACACCTTCGGCTGCTGCTGGGTGATGCAATGGATGCCACCGCCGTTGGCGAAGATGTCGCGGGCGTCGACGAGTTCGATCGTGCGGCCGGGGAAGAGCTTGCCGAAGGTCGCGGCGTTCTCCTCGTCGCGCGGGTCGTCGAACGCGCACAGGATCACCGCGCCGTTGGCGACATAGTGGTTGATGTAGCTGAAGTCGACCCAGTCGTCATGCGCTTCGAGCACGGTCGGCGCCGGGATCTCGACCACTTCGAGCGCACGGCCCCGGGCGTCGGTGGAGGCGCGCAGCAGCGCCACGTTCTCCTTGCCGACCTCGTGGTCCGGGTGTGCCGGGTCCGGCTGCACGTGGGCCAGGACCAGGCCCGGGCGGGCGAACGACGCGACGATGTCGATGTGCCCCCGGGTGCCGTACAGCCCGTAGTCGCGGGTCAGTCCGCGCGGCAGCCAGATCACCTTTCGCACACCGAGGAACGCCTTCAGTTCGTTCTCGACCTGCTCCCTGGTCCACCCGGGGTTGCGGCCCTCGTCGAGTTGCACGGTCTCGGTGATCAACACCGTGCCCTCGCCGTCGACATGGATGCCACCGCCCTCGTTGACCATCCGCGACGTGTAGCGCCGGGCGCCCACGGCCTCGATCACGTGCTCGGCGATGTTTCGGTCGTGCTCCCAGGAGGCCCACTCCTGGGCGCCCCAGCCGTTGAAGATCCAGTCGGCGGCGGCCAGTTCACCCTGTCCACCGGTCAGGAACGTCGGGCCGATGTCGCGCATCCACGCGTCGTCGAGCGGGCGCTCCAGCACGGTGAGCGGCCGGCCGACGTACCGCGCCACGGTGCCCGACTCGCCGATGTCGGTGATCAGCGTCACCGGCTCGTAGCGGGCGATCGTCTCGGCCACCCGACCCCACGCGGTCCGCGCGGTGTGCAGGTCCTCCTCGCCGAAGGTCTCGTTGGGGCTGGGCCAGGCCATCCAGGTGCGCTCGTGCGGAACCCACTCCGCCGGCATCGAAAAGCCGTCTGCGGCCGGGGTGTTCGTCATCTCGGAAATCCTTCGGACTCGGATCCGCGGCGGGTCTGCCGGCGGACGACGCGGGGTCGACCGGGGAAGCCGGCAGTCCCGCCGCGGGGACTACGGGAGGTATGCGGGCGCACCGGCACCGGCAGGTACGCGGGTGCGTGGCGCAAGTACGCGGGCGCTACAGGAAGTACAGGCGGTTCAACGACACCGATTCGGCGGCCTGCGACATGACGGGTACGCCGTCCATCGTCACCGCCCCGGTGTCCGCGGCGACCCGAACCTCCGCCAGTCGGTTGTTGTGGATCATCGCCGCCGGGCCGATCCCCCGGGTGCCGCGCACACCCACCCGTCGGCGCCGCGTCGGCATCAGGTCGCCGCCTGTGGCCGCCGCCGCCTGCGAGGTGAAGGCCACCGACAGTTCCGCCGGTGCCGCGCCGTGTGCACCGAACTGCGGTCCCAGGACCAGCGGTTCGCAGTTGTCGGTGGACGCATTCGGGTCGCCCACCACGCCGTAGGCCGGGAACCCGCTTTTGAGCACGAGTTGCGGCTTGGCGCCGAACCACTGCGGATGCCACAACACCAGGTCGGCCATCTTGCCGACCTCGATCGAGCCGACCTCGTGCGCCAGACCGTGCGCGATCGCCGGATTGATGGTGAGCTTGGCGATGTAGCGCTTAACCCGTTCGTTGTCGTGCCGTTCGTGCTCGGCGCCGCGTTCGAGCTTCATCTTCCCGGCCATCGCGAAGGTGCGCCGCACGGTTTCGCCCGCGCGGCCCATGCCCTGCGCGTCGGAGGACGTGATCGGGATGACCCCGAGGTCGTGCAGCACGTCCTCGGCGCCCATCGTGCCCGCCCGGATGCGGTCGCGCGCCATCGCGGCGTCGCCCGGCAGGTCGGTCTTGAGGCCGTGTGCGGACACGATCATGCCGAAGTGCTCGCCCAGCGCGTCGCGGCCGAACGGCAGCGTGGGGTTGGTCGAGGAGCCGATCACGTTGGCCACCCCGGCCATCCGCATCACGTTCGGCACGTGCCCGCCGCCGCACCCTTCGATGTGGTATGCGTGGATGGTCCGCCCGTCCAGCACGGACAGCGTGTCGTCCACGGACAGGCACTCGTTGAGGCCGTCGGTGTGCAACGCGACCTGTACGTCGTGGTCTTCGGCCACCCGCAGCGCGGTGTCCAGCGCCCGGGCGTGCGCGCCCATGTCCTCGTGCACCTTGAAGCCGGACGCACCACCCTCGATCAGCGCCTCGTCCAGCGGCCCCCGTCCCGAGGACGAACCCCGGGCCAGGAAGGCGATGTTGACCGGCCAGGCGTCGAACGCGGAGAACGCGTGCCGCAGCGCCCAGGGCGAGTTCACCCCGACGCCCCACACCGGACCGAACTCCTGGCCGACGATCGTGGTCACCCCGGAGGCCAGCGACGCCTCCATGATCCGCGGCGACAGCAGGTGCACGTGCGTGTCGATGGCTCCGGCGGTGGCGATCAGCCCCTCGCCGCTGACGATCGTGGTCCCGGTGCCGACCACGACCTCGACGCCGTCCTGCGTATCGGGATTGCCCGCGCGGCCGATCGAGGCGATCCGGCCCTCGCGGATGCCGATCGAGACCTTGCGGATGCCCTGGATCGCGTCGATCACCACGACGTTGGAGATCACCACGTCGCACGTGTCGCGGACCGGGATCGCCTTCAGGTGCAGGCCGTCCCGGGCGGTCTTGCCGAAGCCCGCGAGAAACTCGTCGCCGGGCAGCGCCGAGTCGTGTTCGATCTCGATCACCAGCCCCGAGTCGCCGAGCCGCATCCGGTCGCCGGCCCTGGGGCCGTACGTGGACGCGTAGTCGCGCGGGTCCATCACATCACCACTGCCGCCGCTCACCGGACGCCACCTTCCTTGCCGTTCCCCGAATCCGACGCCCCGTCGACGGCAGCCGCCGAGCCGCCCGGCTCCGCGCCCAGGTATCCGCACGCGTGGGCTTTGCGCAGCGCCTCCTCCAGCGCGCCCGGCGCATCCAGCGGCCCGTCCACGAGTCCCGCGAAGCCGATCGCCACCCGCGCCCCGCCGATCGGCACCAACCGCACCTCGACCGTCGCACCGGGGTCGAAGCGCACGGTGGAGCCGGCCGGGATGGCCAGGCGACGCCCGTAGCCGATCGCCCGGTCGAAGCGCAGCCTCGGGTTGGTCTCGAAGAAATGGAAGTGCGACGTGACGCTGATCGGCACCTCGGAGGTGTTGGTCACCGAGACCGGCGCCAGGTCGGCGTCCGCGTACGGATCCACCGCCGGTCCGCCCGGAATCACCGCGCCCGGCGCGTCGTCGCCCAGCGAGCCGGGGCCGGACACGGGCGCCGCGACCGCGCCGGAGCGCGATCCGTGCCCGTGGCAGTGCACCTCGCTCTCGCCCACCGGCAGGCCCTCGCCGGAGCGGAACGGGTCGGTCACCACCGCCAACCGGGTCGCGTCGTCGAACACCGCCTCGACCTTGACGTCGGCCAGCACGTCCACGACACCCGGCAGCACGTCGCTCACGCCGAGTACCGAGCGCGCGGCGTCGATCGCCTCGGCCAGCCGGGCCCCGTCCCGGGCCGCCTCGCACACGGTGTCCGCGATCAGCGCGGCGGCCTCGGGCACGTTCAGGAGCAGCCCCCGGGCCCGCCGCGCGCGGGCCAACTCGGCGGCTGTGAAGATCAGCAACCGGTCCCGCTCGGTGGGCGTCAGCCGCATGCGTACCTCCGTATTGAATGGCGTTCAAACCGCATTGAACGCCATTCAATACCACCTGTCAACGCCCTCGCGAGGTGTCGGCGGACCCGTTCTCCCGGGGCGACGACGCCCGCCGCAGCGTCCGGCTCAACGAGCCGGACGCGCGGCCAGGCCGTCCGGGAGCAGCCGCAGGCCGGCCTCGAAACCGCGCTCGTCCAGTCGGGCGGTGCCGCCGATGCCGCGTGCCGAACTCCTGCCCCGGGTCCAGGCGTTGTTCGCCGAGCAGAACCGGCACGGGTCACCGGCGTACACATCCCGGACGACGCGCCGCGCACCGTCGACACCCTGACCGGGTTGACCGAGGAGCGGCGGCTGGGCATGCGGATCCACCTCGCACCGTGGTGCCCACCCGGCGACGTGGACGATCTCGCCCAGCGGATCAGCGAACTGCGCTCCCTCGACGGGCTGGTCCGATCGCCGCGGTCAAGTTCTTCACGGACGGTGCGATCGACGGCGGCGGGGCCGCGCGCTCCCGGCCGGTTTCCGGGCGTTCGCGGCGCGGTCCCCGCGCGGCCGTCGCGCGGTCCCGGCGCCGGCTCAGGCCCCGGCCGTGCGCAGCAGTTCCGGCAGGGCGCTCATGTCGTCGAAGAGCACCGCACCCGAATCCGCCAACCGCTCCGCCGTGGTCAGTCCGCCGATGTAGCCGAACGCCCGCATCCCGGCCGCCCTACGCGCCGGCCGCGCAGGTCGCCGCCCGACTCGGCGACGCACTGGGTGGCGGCGCCGAGCCGGGCGGCCCTCGGTTGCACGCGCTCGACGCGGGCAGTTGCCGGCTGACCGGCTACGCCGACGCGCTCGACTGGCTCGCCTTCCGCCTGTCCATGCTCGGCTGCGCGTTCGACGTGCATGAACCGCCCGAGCTGCGCGAGCACCTGCGCGCACTGGGCGGTCGGGTCGCCCGCGCGGCAGGCGACGTCGCCGCCCGGACGCACCCGGCGCCGGGGCGTTCAGCGCCTGGCCCGGGCGCTCATCGGCCCTCGAACGGCCAATCGCCGCCGTCGAGTTCGCGTCGTTCGTAGGCCGCCACGATCTCCTTCTCGGCGGCGTCCCGACCCTCCCAGTGGGAGCCCTCCACCGACTTGCCGCGTTCCAGATCCTTGTAGACCTCGAAGAAGTGTGCGATCTCGTTGAGTTGGAACGCCGGGACATCGCCAATGTCCTGTATCGGCTGCCGGCGCGGATCGCGAGCGGGCACGCACAGGACCTTCTCGTCCGGACCCTTCTCGTCGCTCATCACGAACATCCCGACGGTGCGACACCGAATCAGACAGCCGGGAAAGGTCGGCTCGTCCAGCAACACGAGCACGTCGAGCGGGCCACCGTCGCCACCCAGGGTGCGATGCACGAACCCGTAGTCGGCGGGATAGGCGGTGGACGTGAACAACATGCGGTCGAGCCTGATGCGTCCCGTGCGGCGGTCCATCTCGTACTTGTTCCGACTGCCCGCGGGAATTTCCACGACGACGTCGAACTCCACGACGGCTCCTTAACGGCCTATGGATCAAGACCCGATATGCGCGGCATTCCGTATTCCTGACGTACCGTCGAGGACTTTCCCACGTCACCGCGCCGTTACGCACGTGAAGCACGGGGCAACCGGGCCATCGACACCCCGCGACCACCCGATCGCATCGTCCCTTGACTCGGTCAACTAAGTAAGGTTTCCTGTCCATCGACCCACCGCATCCACGCCCCGCACCCGCACACCACCAGGAGCAGCCGTGATCCGGATCGAGGACGCCGACCGCGTCAGGACCATCACCCTCGACCGCCCCGAAGCGCTCAACGCGTTCAACGAGGCGCTCTACGACGCGACCACCGAGGCGCTGATCGACGCGGCGGCCGACCCGACGGTGGCGGTGGTGGTGCTGACCGGCGCCGGACGGGCGTTCTCGGCGGGCACCGACCTGATCGAGATGGCCCAGCACAACAGCGGGACCAAGATCCGCGGCAAACACGGCTTCGGCGGCATGGTCGACCGGGTCCAGGCGTTCCCCAAGCCGCTGCTGATCGCCGTCAACGGGCTCGGCCTGGGCATCGGCGCGACCATCCTGGGCTTCGCCGACCTCGCCTTCATGGCCGACACCGCACGTCTGAAGTGCCCGTTCACCTCGCTCGCGGTGGCTCCGGAGGCGGCCGGCAGCGTGACCTTCCCGCAGTTGCTCGGCCGGCAGAACGCGATGTGGGCGTTGCTGAGCAGCGAGTGGCTCAGCGCCGCCGAGTGCCTGGAGATGGGCCTGGTGTTCAAGGTGTGCCCGGCCGACGAACTGCTCGACGTGACCATGCGACACGCCCGGATCCTGGCCGCCAAGTCGATCCCGTCGCTGATCGAGTCCAAGCGGGTGGTCCTGGAGGGACTCGGCGACCAGATCGCCCAGGCCCGCCGACGCGAGAACGCGGCCTTTGGCCGACTGCTCGGCAAGCCCGCCAACATCGAGGCCCTGACCGCCTTCGCCGAACGGCGCGAACCCGACTTCGCGGCGATCGACGCCCGCGAGGGCTGAGGCCGCGGCGCGGACCGGGTGCGGGCAGGGGCGGGGCGTCCTCGTCCGCCCGCGCTCGAACAGCCATGGATTGTCGGATTTGCCGGATGCCTCCGGGACTGCGGGATACTGTCTGCTCCCGCACGACCGTTCCAGTCCCCAGGATCAGCGCCACCCATGAGCAGCCCACACACCCCGGACAGCGCCGCCGACCCCGGCCCCGGCCGGACCGACACCGGCCCCGAGGGCACCCACCACCTCGGTCACACCCTCAAGCCCCGGCACATGACCATGCTCGCGCTCGGCGGCGCGATCGGGGCCGGGCTCTTCGTCAGCACCGGCGCGGGCATCCACACCGCCGGGCCGGGCATCCTGATCTCCTACGCGCTCGCCTCGGTGCTGGTGTTGCTGGTGATGCGGATGCTCGGCGAGATGGCGGCGGCCGTGCCGCGCAGCGGTTCGTTCTCCGAGTACGCGGGGGCCGCCTTCGGGCGGTGGGCCGGCTTCACCGTGGGTTGGCTGTACTGGTGGATGGTCACCATCGTGCTGGCCGTCGAGGCGTCCGGCGCCGCGGCGATCGCGCACGGATGGGTGCCGGGCATCCCGATCTGGGTGTTCTCGCTGATCATCATGCTGGTGTTCACCGGCGCGAACCTGCTCGCCGTGCGCTCGTTCGGCGAGTCCGAGTTCTGGTTCGCCACCATCAAGATTTTGGCCATCGTCGGGTTCCTGGCACTCGGCGTGGCGGCGATCGTGGGATGGCTGCCCGACGTCGACGCGCCCGGGCTGAGCAACCTCACCGGCAACGGCGGCTTCCTGCCCAACGGGTGGGACGGGGTGATCACCGGCCTGCTCGCGGTCGCCTTCTCCTTCGGCGGCCTGGAGATCGTCACCATCGCCGCCGCCGAGTCGAACGACCCGGCCCGCAATGTGGCCCGCGCGGTGCGCGCCGCGGTATGGCGGATCCTGCTCTTCTACATCGGTTCGGTGGCGATCATCGCGACCCTGCTGCCGTGGGATTCCGACCGGCTCGGCAGCCCGTACGTCTCCGTTCTGGAGGACATCGGCATCCCGGGCGCCGCGCACGTGATGGACGTGGTCGTCTTCACCGCGCTGCTCTCCGCCCTGAACTCGATGTTGTACGGCGCTTCGCGGATGGCGTTCTCGCTGTCCCGGCGCGGCGAGGGGCCCCGGCGGCTGTCCCGGGTGGCGGACAACGGCGTCCCGCGGACCGCCGTACTGGCCTCCTCGGCGTTCGGCTTCCTGGCCGCGCTGCTCAACGTGTGGTGGCCCGAGCAGGTGTTCAAGCACCTGCTGAACTCGGTCGGCGCGATGCTGCTCTTCGTCTGGTTCGCGATCGCCGCGTCGCAGCTGGTGCTGCGCCGCCGGATCGAGCGCGAGGACCCGGGCCGCCTGCTGGTGCGGATGTGGGGCTTCCCGTATCTGACCTGGTTCGTGATGCTCGCCCTCGCGGCGGTGTCGATCCTGATGCTGTTCGACACCAACGCCCGCCCCCAGCTGCTCTCCTCGGTCGTCGTGGTGGCCGTCGTACTGGGCTTCGCCCTGGTCCGCGAGGCCCGCCGGCGCGACCTGCGCAGGCGGGCGGACGGCCGGTTCTGACCCGACTCCTGGCCACGGCGCTCACAGACCGGCGCGCGCCAGGGCCTGGAGCTGCTCGCTGGTCGGGCACCAGTTGGACCGCATCTCGTCGGTCGGCCAGCCCGCCAGGGTGGCACTCGCGGCGAAGTTGGACTGGAGGTAGCCCAGCAGCGTGCGGCGCGGGTCCTCGGCCAGGCGGACCACGTCGTAGGGGAGCGTCGACCGCGAGCCGTCCGGCAGCCAGGCCGCCTCGCGCGGCGACAGCGGCTGCTTCTCGACGCCGTCCGGCTTGGGCGCGGCGTAGGAGTAGTAGGCCGGATAGGTGACGGTCGGGTCACCGGCCCAGAAGCCGAACGAGATCACCTCGTGCGAGTACGCCTCGGCGGTCACCGGATCCACGCCGCTCGTCGGTGGCTCGACCCGCTTGCCGGAGAACCGGGTCAGCGCGAGGTCGAACGAGTGCCAGAACAGCTGTACGGGCGAGGTCTTGCCGTCGAACCAGCCCATGAACTCCTCGAACACGTCCGCCGACCAGGTCAGGATTCGCCAGAAGCGCTGCGCGTACTCGGCCTGGTAGCTCGCGTGCGCGGTGTCCTCACGAAACGGCGTGCTCAGGTGCGGTACGCCGAACGGCCGCTCCAGCAACGGCACGTCGATGCCCAGGTCGGCCAGCACCCCGTGCACCGCGACATCGAACTCGGTCACGCTCAGCCCGTCCACGAGTGCGATCTCGCGCACGTCGCCGCGATCGGTGCGAAAGACCACGCGGTGGTCGACGAAGTCGAACGCGATGTCGAACGCGATGCCGGCCATGGTCATCCGGCGCGTGGTAAAGCCTCGGGCGTCCACCGTGAAGGTGATGTTCCACCAGTGGTTCTGTGGATGGCTCACGGCGAGCTTGACCTTGCCGACGATCTGCGCGAACAGGTGCAGCGTGTCGAGGGTGTCCACCCAGGCGTCGTAAGGGAGTTCCGGAAGCCGAGGCGGCTCGGCGGGCTCGGCGGCCCGTGCGCGGTTGCTCGAAGGGGTACCCATGCGCCGATTCTCGCCTTTCGACACCCCATCCGCCCCGTTTTGCTCCGCCGTCCGGGCCGGTCCACGCGATTGCGCGCCACCCCCCGAACGGGCGGACGCGGCCGGCGCGTACCCTGCGTGCGACAACATCCCAACCACCTGTACAGGGGCACTCGTGCGCGTTGTCGTCGCCGGAGCCGGCATCGGCGGGCTGGCCACAGCCCTGAGTCTGTACGCGGCGGGTATCACCGACGTGACCGTGTACGAGGCGGTCGAGGAAATCCGCCCGCTCGGCGTCGGCATCGACCTGCTGCCGCACGCGGTACGCGAACTGAGCGAACTGGGCCTGTACGACGACGTCGCCGAGATCTCGGTGGCCACCGCCGAGTCGGTCCACCACGACCGCTTCGGCCGGCGGCTCCGCACCGAGCCGCGGGGTCTGGCCGCCGGCTATGCGTGGCCACAGTTCTCGGTCCACCGGGGCGAGTTGCAAATGCTCCTGCTGCGCGGCCAACTGGCCTGGCTGGGCGCCGAGTCGCTGCGTACGGGCCTGCGGCTGAGCGGCTACGCCCAGACCGCCGACGGAGTCACCGTCGAGTTCACCGACCCCGCCGGCAATACCGTCACCGACGAGGCCGACGTGCTGATCGCCGCCGACGGCATCGACTCGGCGGGGCGCGCGCTGATGTACCCGAGCGAGGGTCCACCCACCTGGCACGGCCGGGTCCTGTGGCGCGGCGTGTCACCCGCACCGGCCTTGCTCACCGGCCACACCACGATCGTGGCGGGTGACGGCGACCAGAGGTTCGTCGCGCACCCCCTGCGAGCAGCCGAGGGCGAGCGCCCCGCACTCCTGAACTGGCTCGCCGAACGCCCCCACCCGGGCCCGCCGGCACAGCCCGGCGACTGGCAACGACCGGCCGAACTCGACACGATCCTGGCCCACTTCGCGGACTGGGAGTTCGACTGGCTGGACGTACCGACGCTGATCGCGAACGCGGACGTCGCGTACGAATACCCGATGGTGGACCGCGACCCACTGCCGAGCTGGTCCGACGGACGGGTAACCCTCCTCGGCGACGCGGCCCACGCCACGTTCCCGATCGGCATCGACGGCGCCTCCCAGGCCATCCTCGACGCACGCGTCCTGGCCCACGAACTGGCCACCCACAGCGACCCGATCGAGGCCCTCTCCCGCTACGAGGAACTACGCCGCCCGGCAACGACGACCCTGCAACAAAGCAATCGAGCCCACGGCCCAGGCACGCTCCCCCACCCCACGCCCACCCCCGGCACGGGCCACGACGCCAAGGCCCTGAACGAACGGGCGTCCTACTCGGTAACCAACAACAAAACAACAACCGAAAGCTGACCAATCCCCCACCCACCGCACCACGCGAAGTACACTCCGGCCGGCGACGGGCAGGGGGCGGGCGGGCGCGGGCCGACGGGCGGG
>NZ_JBEXCV010000131.1:0-25367 GCF_040605455.1 Embleya sp. NPDC005575
GCGCCGCAGGGCCGGTCGAGGTGCTCGCCGAGGCGCTCGACCTGCCCGCCGACGTCGCGGCCGACGTCGCGGAGGTGGCGCGGTCCTACCAACCGCACACCGCGATCACCGAGGCGGCCGACCGGGCGGTGCGGCGGCTGGTCCGGGCCTGCGGCGGCGTCGCCGACGAGGCCACCGCGAGCCGAATCGGCCTGCTCGTCCAGGCCTGCGACTCGACCAGGGCCCTGGTCGCGAACCTGGCGACCGGTCGCACCGACGCACCCGTACCACTGACCCGTCGAATCGCACCCGACGGTGCGCTGGTGGAAGTCGACCTGTCCGAGGCGCCGTTCGGCCTCGGCCCGCACGCCTGCCCCGGACAGGCGCACGCGCTCGCCCTGGCGACCGGACTGCTCCGCTCGGCCGCCGACGGGTCCCCGGTCGATTCCGGCCACGCGCGTTCGTGACGGGTGCGGGAAGCGGGCGGACCCGGCCGGCCGGGAAAGCGCCGTCGAGCATCCGCGCGATGGTGTCGTTCGGGCCGGCACGAACCCTTGGTTGCCTTGGTGGGCTCGGCCGGCGTGGTCGGCCTCGGCCGCCTACGTCGCGGTCGCCTTGGTCGACTTGGTCGGTTCAGGCGATGAAACGGCGGAGTTCGGCGGCTACCGCGGCGGGGGCCAGGGAGTTGGCCCAGTGGCCCTGCGCGGTGAGGTGGGCGATTCGGGTGTCGGGGATGGTGGCGTGCAGGTGGGCGACGACGTCCGTGAGCCAGGGTGGGGATGCCTGTCCGGTCAGGAGGAGGGTGGGGACGTCGATGGCCGCGTAGGGGCGAGGGTCGGGGTCGAGTGCGTCGAGGGCGCGTACCTCGCGGGTCCACAGTGGGGTGCGTGCGGCCTTGACCGCCCAGTCCGCGGTCCTGCGGTAGCCGTCGATGTGCCGGTCGGGCAGGCGGACGAAGTGGGTCAGTCCGATGGTCAGCGCCCGGTCGGGATCGCCCGCGTCGAGCGCGGCCTCGTAGTCGTCCAGGGCCGGCCCGCCGACGGGGCCGGCGAACGGGAGCGGCGGTTCGTACACGGCGAACCGCGCCGGACGTCGGGTCAGCGGCAGGCGCAGTGCGACAACCGCGCCGAAGGAGTGGGCCATCAGGGTCGCCTCGGGTCCGGCGTGGTCGAGGACGGCGGTCAGGTCCTCCTGTTCGCGCGCCAGGGCGTACTCGGCACCGTCGCCGCTCGCGCCGTGCCCCCGCCGGTCGATGGCGTACGTCGTTGCGATCGGCGCGAGTTCGTCCGCTACCGCCTGCCAGTCGGCCGCGGTGGACAGCGACCCGGGACACACCACCAGGGGCGGCCCGTCGCCGGTGATGCTCACCGCGATCGCGGTACCGTCGGCCGAGGTGACGATCTCCCGGCGGCTGTCCGACATACTCATCTCCCGGCAGAATCACCTGATCACGGGCGAAATGACACTCCGAGCGACTCTACTGCGGCGGTAGCGGAACGGGCGGGAACGCCACGACCGCGTGAATCGTCGCGAAGTCCGACCGGGCCGGTGCGCGCCGCGGGCGCGGCGATGACCGATGGGCGGTTCCGGAGGGCGAGGGGAGCCGGTGAAATCGGTGGTGAAATCGGTGGCCCGGGGAGGTGGGGTCGGGCACGATACGGCCATGGATGGCGATCTTTTCCTCGGCCGGGCTCGGGAGTTGTGGGTCGAGGCTGCGGGGGCCGCGGTGGAGTTCCCGGGGCCGGGCGAGGTGGACGTGGTGGTCTCGCCCGGCTCGCGGTTGTGCCCGTCCGGGTGGGCGGGGGTCGTACTGCTCGGCGGCGCCGGTATTGCCACCGCGCCGAACGCGCGCGAGGCCGAGTTGTTGGTGGGCGCCGTGCGCAAGTCGGCGTCGGCGAGGGGGTTTGTCGACGTGGACCGGTTGCCGGACGCGTTGCCCGTTGTCGACGTGCTGGGGCCGGCCTCTCTCCTCTACCTGGACCGCGCGGCCTTCCTGTCGCACGATGGTGCCGCCGTCGTGGAGGAAGTGGCGTGTGACGCCGACGAGATGGCCGCACTCCTGGACAGGGTGGGGGCGGCGGACGCGGATGAGAGTGGCTTGGCGGACGTCACGTCGCCGGTCTTCGCCGTCCGCGCGGGCGCGGATGTGGTCGCGGCGGCCGGCTATCAGGTCTGGCCCCGGTCCGTGGCGCAACACGGTGTGCTGGTGGCGCCGGGGAACCGAGGCAGGGGCCTGGCGCGGACCGTCGCGTCGGCGGCGGTGGCCCATGCGTTGGGCGCCGGCCTGCTCCCGCAATGGCGAGCACGACCGGAGCCGTCCAAGCGGGTGGCGCTCGCTCTGGGTTTCCGGGATGTGGGCTCCCAGGTGAGCATTCGGCTCGGTACCGGGAAGCCGGCCCCCGGTGCCCGCAACCGGTAACCGGCGGTCGAGTTCCCGGTGACCCGACCCGACCCGACCCGACCGGGCCGGGCGGGCCGGGCGGGATGCCCGGGCGGCCCTCGCCACGCGAGCGCGCACCCCGGCTCCGCCGTGGTCGCCTTCGGTCGCGGAGCCACGACCCAGATGTTCGGGCGGCCGGTGTCCGACGATCGGGTGCGGTCGTACCTGAGTGCGGCTCTGGCACAGGGTCCGGCCGACGTTTCGCTGCGGCCGAGCGGGCGCTGCGCACCGGCCTCGCCGACGTCTACGCGTTCGGCCGGCTGTTCCTGGCCAACCCGGATCTGCCGCAGCGGATCGCCGGTTGGGCGGCCGATGGACCGCGTCCGGTCCCGGATCGAGGTGTACCGGGGCCGCCGCGACCTGCCGCGTAGGCTGGTCGGTCGGGCGGGAGGTACGGACGAAGGGGCGCGGCGTGCGGAAGTCTCGCGGGTATCGGTGGTGGCCGGCGGCGGCGCTGCTCGTCGTGGCGGGTGCCGGAGCGGTGGCGTGCGATCCGCCGAAGACCGGTTCCGCCCGAGCGTCCGGATCGGCGGCACCGGGCGTCGCGGACACGGCGGCAGCCAAGGGCGGCGGCGGGCAGCCGGCCCGCTACGCGCCGCGGGTGGTCGAGTACGCACGGGCGGCGGGCATCGATCCGCAGCTGCTGATGGCCATCCTGCACAACGAGTCGTACAAGCCGCACGACTCGGCGCTGGAGCGGGCCTGGCAGAAACTGAAGCCGGATTCCGCGTTCGGGATCGCGAACATGCACAAGGCCGCCTTCGACGAGGCCAAGCAGGGCCGGGACTTCGCCGATCGGGACTGGCGGGACCTGCCCGACGACCCGGATCTGGCGATCGAGGCCGCGGCCTGGCATTTGCACGACCTGGCCGCGCAGCTGCCCGCGAAGTGGGCCGGTGCGCTGACGAAGAACGAACTTCTCGCACTGGGCTACAACACCGGCGCGGGCAACACGTTGGCATTCGCGCGCGGTGTGCAGCCGGGTTCGCAGGCGAGTTCGTATCTGGACCGCCTGCACGACAACTGGGCCAAGTCCGGCAAGGAGGTCCAGAGTTGACGAGGAAGTACACCTAGGGTGCTTCGGTGTCGGTGGGCGGCGGGGGTGCGTGGGTGGAGGCGTCGTGGGCATCGGCCAGAGCTGCCAGCGGGAGGGGCTTGATCGGGGGGCGGGCGGTGAAGGGGCCGAGGGTTTCCCGGGGGATGCGGGTTTCCTGGTGCAGGAGTTCGACGAGGGCGGGACCGCACATACGGCCCTGGCAGGGGCCCATGCCCGCCCGGGTGAGGAGCTTGACCGCGTCGGCGGTGCCCAGGCCGGGGTTGTCCCGCAGCGTGCAGCGGATCTGCCCGTAGGTCACCTCCTCGCAGCGGCACAGCAGCGTGTCGTCCTCGGCGAGCGCGTTCAGGGCGGCGCGGTCGGGCGCACACGTGTGCTCAAGCACCTTGGCCATCCGTGTGGTGGCGGCCAATTCGCGTTCGACGGCCGGGAGTTCCCGATCGTGATCGGCGGTGTCGAGGATGCCGAGGCTGCGGCAGATGTCCAGCGCGGCGCGTTTGCCGGCGGCGACGGCGTGTTCGGCGCCGGCTATGCCGGTGAGTTCGCCGGCGGCCCAGATCTGCGGGAGGGTGGTGCGCATCGCGTGGTCGTGGACCAGGACCCAGCCGCCGGCCGGGCCGTTCCACGTCGCCGCGCACCCGGCCTGGCGGGCCAGTTCGGTGGAGGGGACGAAGCCGTAGCCGGTGCCGACCGTGTCGCAGGCAATGGTGCGTTCGGTGCCGGGTACGGGGCGCCAGTTCCGGTCCACCCGGGTCAGCACGGCGGCGGTGACGTGCTCATCGCCGTCGGCGCGCAGGACGAGGGTGCGGGTGCGGATCGGTACGCCGGCCTGCCGCAGGGTGCGCACGGCGGCTAGGCCCTCGGCGACCTTGGCCCGGCTGCCGGGCAGCGCGGCGAATGCGCGGGTGAGTTCGGCGGGGCCGGGCAGGCGCTGGGCGAAGGCGACTTCGGCGACGTCGGCGCCGGCGCGCACCAGTTGCGCGGCGGCGATCAGCAGCAGCGGGTGGGCGCCGGCCAGCACGATGCGCCGGCCGGCGAGGGTGCGGTGGCCCTTGAGTAGGGCTTGGATGCCGCCGACGGTGAAGAAGCCGGGGAGGGTCCAGCCGGGTACGGGCACCGGCAGGTCGTAGGCGCCGGCGGTGAGCAACAGCGCCCGGGGCAGCAGGATTTTCACCCGGCCGGAGCCGTACACCGCGACCCGGGGACCCTCGGGCACGGGCGTACCGGGGGGTGCGGCGAAGCCGTCGGGCGTGGTGTGCGTGCCGAAGACGCCCCACGCGGTGGTGTCGTGCGCGAATGTGATCCGCGGATGCGCGGCGGCCCGGGCGAGCAGCGCCCGGCCGGCGGTGTACGCGGGGCCGGCGAGTGGGTCGGGGCCGCCCGCGCCGGGATCGGGTCGACGCCAGATCTGCCCGCCGGGGCGGGCCTGTTCGTCGACGACCAGGACCTGTGCGCCGTGGTGGGCGGCGGTGACGGCGGCGGCGAGCCCGGCGGGGCCGGCGCCGACGATCAGCACCTGCGGTTCGGTGGTGGTCATCACACGTCCTCGGAGCCGGTCTCGCCACGCACGCCGACCTCGGAGCCGCCGACCTCGCCACGTCCTTCCGTGTCGACCCCGTCGCGGATCTCCCCCCGCCCGCCCGTGCCGACCCCGCCGCCCGTGTCGACGCGCATGCCCGCGCGGACCGGCTCCTGGCACGCCCGCACCAGTGGGGTGTCGTCGACGGTGACGGCGCAGTCGAAGCACACGCCCATCCCGCAGTAGGGCGCACGTGGGCGGCCGGCCCGGTCGTGCCGGGTGACGGGGTGGTCGGTGGCGATCAGGGCGGCGGCCAGCGAGCGGCCGCGTGGCACGGTGTGCGGGCGGCCGTCGAGGGTGATGGACACCTGCGCCGGGTGGTCAGACAAAGTTCAGAGCTCCGAACCGTGCGGGGGAATAGTCGTCGAGGGGCAGCGCGGTGGTGCCGGTGAGGACCTGTTCGGCGAGCAGACGACTGTAGGTCGGGCCCAGGGTGAAGCCGGATCCGCCGGTGGCGACGAAGAAGTCGGGGCGGCGCGGGACAGCCCCGAGCAGGGGCAGTTGGTCGGGGGCCAGCGAGGTGGCGCCGGACCAGATGCGCAGCACCGGCAGGCGCTGTACGGCCGGCACCACGCGCGCGGCGTCGGCTCCGGCGAACACCGAGTCCAGCCGCAGTTCGGGGCGGGCGTCCAGGTCGAGGGCGCCGGCATGCTGGACGAACTTGGCGGCGCGGCCACCGCCGATGAGCACGTTGCCCTCCTCGGTCTGCTTGAGCGAGAGGCGACGCCCGGCGTGCTGGACCAGGTGCGGGATCAGCGGCGGTGCGGCGGCGGTGACCGTCATGGTGAGGGCCACGGGCACCAGGGGCAGCCGGATGTCGGCCATGGCGGCCACCTCGCCGGTCCACACGCCGGCCGCGACCACGACCGCCCGCGCGGCCATACGGCGACCGCCGGCCGTCTCGGCGAGCCACTGTCGGCCGTCGTGGCGCAGCGCGGTCAGCCGTACGCCGGTGTCGATCCGGGCGCCGTGTCGGCGGGCGGCGCGGGCGTAGGCGTGGGTGACCAGGCGCGGGTTCGCCTTGCCCTCGCCCGGGCACCAGGCGGAGCCGATCACGCGGTCGGAGAGGTAGGGGGCGCGGTCGTGGGTGGCGCGGGCGTCGAGCAGTTCGACGTGCAGTCCGTGGGTGTGTTCCAGGTGTGCCTTGTGTGCGAGCAGGGCCATGTCCTCGGGGGATTCGGCGAGCATCAGGCCACCGGAGCGGCGCACGCCGCAGGGTTCGCCGAGTTCGTCCTCCAGGCCGGCCCACGCGTGCATGGCGTCCAGGTGCAGCGGCAGCGCCTCGGCGGCGCGGGCGGCGACGGTGGGGCCGTGTTGGATCATCCGGTATTCGAGTTGGAAGTGCAGGCTGCCCGCGTTCTGCCCGGAGGCGTGCCGGTTGAGCTGGTCCTTCTCGATCAATTGCACCGAGGCGCCCGCGCGGGCGAGGTGGTAGGCCACTGCGCAACCGAGCAACCCGCCTCCGACGACCAGGACTTCGATGGGTTTCGTCGAATCGGGAGTCATCAGGCCAGCAGTCCGAGTTCGGCGACCGTGGCGTGGACCTGCTCGGCCTCGGCGACGGTCAGCGGCAGCAGCGGGCGACGCGGGTGGCCGGCGGGCACGCCGCGCAGGGTGAGGGCGTGCTTGAGGATGGCCGGTGCGCTGCCGAAGCGCGGTCCGTAGTCGGCGGTGAACCAGGCATTCATCAGCACCCGGTCGCGGGCGCCCACGGCCAGCGCGGCGGCCTCGTCGCCGGCGGCGAGGTGGTGGAAGAAGTCGGGGTGGTCGCGGCCCAGCACGGCGCCCGCGCCCATCAGGCCGTCGCCGCCGATGCCGCGCATCAGGGCCACGCCGACCCGGTCGGTGGTGATGCCGAAGTAGCGCACCCGCTCGTGCAGCGCGATCAGGCCCTTGACGAAGGCGCCGAAATCGCCGGTGGAGTTCTTGATCGCGACCACGTTTGGCAGATCCGCCAGCGCGCTCAGGGTGTCGGTGTCCAGGTCCACGCCGGTGCCCCGGGGCCAGTTGTACACGCAGACGGGGATGTCGACGGCGGTGCAGACCTCGTGGTAGAAGGCCACGATCTCGCGGGAGTTGGGCACCACGTACGGCGGCGGGGTGAGCAGGATGCCGTCCAGACCGGCGGCGCGCGCGGCGCGGGCGTGGCCGATCGCGGCGGAGGCGGTGTAGGCGTTGCAGCCGCCGAGCAGGGTGAAGCGGCCGCGGACCCGGCGGGCGGCGCGGGTGAACAGGGCGCCGCGTTCGGTGGCGGTGAGGGTGTACCACTCGCCGGTGGTGCCGGCGATGATCACGCCGTCGAGGCGTTCGGCGGCGAACCACTCCAACTGTTCGTCCCAGGCGGCGAGATCGAGGTCGCCCTGGGAGGTGAAGGGGGTTGTCACGGCCGGTATGTAGCCGTGCCAGTCGACGGTGTTGCGGTCCATGCCCTGGGTCCTTTCGGGGCACAAACGCGGGATCCGGGTGACGCGGTCCCCGTGGTCGCGCACCACTACGGCATCGGGGGCGTCACCGCGATGAGCAGCCGTGCCGGTGCGTCGGAGGAGTTGACGAACCGGTGTGGCAGGCGCGAGTCGAAGGTGATCGCGTCGCCCTCTTCGAGGTGGTGGACGCGGCCGTCCACCTCGACGTCGAGTCGTCCGGCGAGCACGGTGGCGCATTCCGTGGAGGGATGGCTGTACGGCTCGTCGGAGGATGCCTGGCCGGGCTCGATGTCGGCCTCCAGCACTTCGAGATCGCCCGATCCGGGGGTGAGCCTGGAGTAGGTGATGTGCTGGCGGGCCGCGCCGAGCCGCATGCGCCGGTCGCGCGTGGTCACGGCCACGCGCGGTACGTCCGGATCGTCGAACAGGGTCGCGATGGAGGTGTCGAAGACGCGGGCGAGCTTGCGCAGGGTGCTCAGGCTCGGTTCCGCGGCGCCGTTCTCCAGTTGACTGAGCATGCCCGCCGATATCCCGGCTTGGACGGCCAACTGACGCAAGGTCAGGTCGTGCGCTTGCCGCAGTTCGCGCAGTCGGTCACCCAGCATGGTCCGATCCCCGTTCGCTCCGGTGCCGAGCACCCTCGACTCGCGGATCCTGGCTTGCGCCTCATGGCGTGTTCAATGTGGTTGAACGCTTCGGGGCGAACATAGGCATGAGGCTGACTCCCCGTCAAGATCATTGCGCCGCCCGGGTGATGGTCTCCGGGGCGCGGGCGGATGAAGCCCGGGTGTCGGGCACCTGGCGCGGCGTGGTCGACGGGTCCTCCATTCGGCGTCCATGTGGGCTCTGAGCAGTCATCAAACCGTTATCAAGGCGAAAAATCGTCGCTCCACGTGGACGAGTGATCACCGTGAATGGATCTTTGGTCCCAAATGCCGAGACGGGCAAGAAAGTCATTGACCATCACGCTCGGCGACGCCTACTTTCGAGCCCACCGTTCAGCCAGATCAAACACTCGGTTCCGTCATCGGCCGATCGGGTGGCTTGAGGAAGGTGCGCCATGCAGGGCAATCAACCCATCGGGGACAGTCGCCGAGCCAAGGCCGTGCGTCGGGCCGCCGCCCCATTGGCGGTCACCGTCGCCGCCGCTTTGATGCTCGCCGCGTGCGGCGGCGCCAAGAAGCAGTCCGCCGACGCGCAAGGCGACGGCGGCACACTCGTCGTCGACACCTCGTTCAGTCTCAAGACCGCCGACCCCGGTCGGACCTTCGAGCCCACCGGGATCCTGGTCACCCGCCCCGTTTACGACACGCTGCTGACCTTCGCGGGCGGCGACGTGACCAAGCCCGTACCGCTGCTCGCCGCGTCCTACGAGGCCGCCCCGGACGCCAAGACGTTCACCTTCCCGCTGCGTCCGGAGGCCAAGTTCTCCGACGGCACGCCGGTGACCGCCAAGGACGTGGTGTTCTCGTTCAACCGGGTCAAGAACCTCAAGGGCAACCCGGCCTTCCTGCTCGACGGCGTCACCGCGACCGCCAAGGACGAGCACACGGTGGTGCTCAGCACCGAGGCCGCCGACCCCGCGCTGCCGTTCCGCATCGCCACCCCCGCACTCGGCGTGGTCAACTCCAAGACCGTCGCCGCACACGGCGGCACCGACGCGGCGGGCGCCGACCAGGGCGACAAGGCCGAGCAGTTCCTCAACACCGACTCGCAGGGCAGCGGCCCGTACAAGATCACCAAGTACGACGTGAGCAGCGAGGTCATCCTCACCCGCAACGACAACTACTGGGGCGCCAAGCCCAAGTACGCCAAGGTCGTGGTGCGCAACGTGCCCGCGAACACGCAGCAGTTGAACGTGCTCAGCGGCGAGAGCCAGATCTCCCTGGACATGTCTCCGGACCAGGCGGTCAAGGTCAAGGGCCAGGCGCAGGTGCTGCAACAGCCCACGCCCACCACCGCGTTCCTGTTCAGCAACGACAACCCGGCCACCTCGCCCACCACTTCCAACAAGGACTTCCAGGAAGCGGTGCGCTACGGCCTGGACTACAAGAGCCTGCTGGACGTGGCCGGCGCCGGCTCCGCACAGGCCGCCGGCATCGTGCCCAACTTCTTCACCGGCGCGCTCGACCCGGCCAAGGCCGTCCAGCGCGATGTCCCGCGTGCCAAGGCCGCGTTGGCCCGCGCCGGGTTGAACAACCCCAGCGTCGACCTGTACTACGCCTCCGACGTGACCATCAACGGGATCAACTTCGGCGACCTCGCCGCCCGGGTGCAGGCCAACCTCAAGGAGGTCGGCATCACCATCAACCTCAAGCCGGCCCCCACCCAGACCGCGCTGGACTCCTACCGCAACGGCTCCGAGGCGATGGGCCTGTGGTGGTGGCAGGCCGACTACCCCGACGCCAGCGACTACCTCGCGTTCACCCCGGGTGAACTGGTCGCGCTGCGCGCCGGCTGGAAGGCCGACGCCAACGCCGAGGTGTCCGGCCTCGCCCAGCGGGCCAAGGTCGCCACCACCGACGCCGAGCGCGTCCAGCTCTACAAGCAGCTCCAGGAAGCGATGAACAAGACCGGCCCGTTCATCCCGCTGCTCCAGCCCGCACAGGTGATCGCCGCGAACAACACGGTGAAGAACCTGCACTACAACCCGATCTGGTACATCGATGTCGACAAGCTCGGCTGACCCCACGGTCGACCGCGGCACCCCCCGGACGGCCGCACCCCGCACGGGTGCGGCCCCCGGCCCCCGGGCCGCGCGCGGCTCCCACCCCTTCGCCCGCTTCGTGCTGGTGCGCCTGTCCGTCGGGCTGCTGCTGTGCCTGGGCATCACGATCCTCGCGTTCGTGCTCACCCACGCCGTGCCCGGCGACCCGGTCGCCGCCAACCTCGGCAACCGCGCGATGAACGACCCGGCCGCCGTCGCCGCGTTCAAGGAGAAGAACGGGCTCAACGAGTCCCTGCCCTCCCAATACGGCACCTACCTCGGCAACCTCCTGCACGGCGACATGGGCACCTCCCAGCAGACCCACCGGCCCGTGTGGGACGACCTGGCCGACCGGGTGCCCGCCAGCCTGGAACTCGCCCTGGTGGCCATCGTGTTGGCGCTGGTGATCGGTGTCGGGCTGGGCATCGTCGCGGCGGTCACCCGCAACCGCTGGCCGGACCGGATCATCCGGATCGTCAGCCTCGCGGGCGTGTCCATGCCGGTGTTCTGGCTCGCGCAGGTCGCCTTCTACCTCTTCTCCTTCAAACTCGGCTGGATCCAGGCGGGCGGACGCCTTTCACCCGGCGCCATCCCACCCGAGGACATCACCGGCCTGTACACGCTCGACTCACTGCTCACCGGCGACCTCGGCACCTTCGGCGAGGCGTTCTCCCGCCTGGTGCTGCCCGCGTGCGTGCTGGCCGCGTTCAACATCGGCGTGCTCACCCGCTTCACTCGCGCCGCGGTCCTGGAAGCCCTCGGCAACGACTACGTCCGCGCCGCCCGGGCCAAGGGCCTGCCCGAGTTCACCGTGATCAGCCGGCACGTGCTGCGACCGGCACTCACCTCGATCCTGACCGTCGCCGGGCTCACCTTCGGTGGCATGCTCGCCGGTACCGTCCTGGTCGAGAACGTGCTGTCCTGGCCGGGCCTGGGCCAGTACGCGTACAAGAGCGCACTGAACCTGGACCTGCCGTCCATCATGGGCGTCTGCCTGTTCGTCGCGGTCGTGTACGTCGTGATCAACCTCCTCGTGGACCTGCTCTACGGGGTCATCGACCCGAGGATTCGCCTCTCGTGAACGCCACGCGCCTCTTCCTCGGCGATCGGCTCGGAGCCGACCGCACCGGCACGGACGACCCCGCCCCGCGGCGCAAGCGCCGCCCCGGCAAGTCGCCGTGGCGCAGCCCCCTGGCCATCACCGGCATCGCCATCATCGGCGTCTTCCTGATCGCGGCGATCTTCGCGTCGGTGATCTCGCCCGAGGACCCGCTCGCCCAGAAATGGCCCAAGTACCAGTCGCCGTCCGGTGAACACTGGTTCGGCACCGACCAACTGGGCCGCGACATCCTCTCCCGGGTCATCCACGGCACCCGCATCTCGCTCCCGCTCGCCCTGCTGCTGGTCGTGCTCGCCATGGTCATCGGCACCGTGCTCGGCGCGGTCGCCGGCTACTTCGGCGGCTGGATCGACATGGTCGTGATGCGCTGCGCCGACCTCGTGCTCGCCTTCCCGGCGATCATCCTGGCCATGGCCGTGGTCGCGGCACTGGGCCCCAACCTGACCAACGCCGTGCTCGCGGTGGTGATCGTCAGCTGGCCCACCTACGCCCGGGTGGTCCGCGGACTGGTGCTGACCCTGCGGCAATCCGACTTCGTCCAGGCCGATCGACTGCTCGGCGCCTCCGGGTGGCGCGTGTTGGCCGTGGACCTGCGGCCCAACCTGGCCGGCCCGGTCGCCGTGCTCGCCGCGCTCGACCTGGGCAACGCCGTCCTGCTGCTGTCCGGACTGTCCTTCCTGGGCCTGGGCGCGCAGCCGCCCGCCGCCGAGTGGGGCGCGATGGTCAACGCGGGCTCGGCGAACTTCGACGCGTGGTGGGTCGCGGTCTTCCCCGGCGCGGCCATCCTGCTCTCGGTGCTCGCCTTCAACTTCCTGGGCGACACCCTGCGCGACGCGCTCGACCCGCGTACGGCACGGGCGATCCGAAAGTGACGGACATGAACGACACCCCGACCCCGCCGGCGGTCGACGCCGAGGAGCCGCTGCTGGCGATCCGCGACCTCGTCGTCGAACTGCCCGGTCCCGACGGCGAACGACTGCGCGCCATCGACGGCGTCGACCTGACCGTGGGCCGCGGCGAGATCGTCGGCCTGGCCGGCGAGAGCGGTTCCGGCAAGACGATGACCGCACTCGCGCTGCTCGGACTGCTGCCCCAGGGCGGCAGCGCGAGCGGGCAGATGCTCGTCGAGGGCCAGGACGTGCTGACCATGACCCCGCGTCAGGTCCGCGACCTGCGCGGCAACCGCGTCGCGATGGTCTTCCAGGACCCGATGACCTCGCTGCATCCGATGCTGAGCATCGGCAAACAACTCACCGAACACCTGCGCCACCACAAGAAGTTGGACAAGCGCGCGGCCAACGCCCGCGCGGTGGAACTGCTCGCCACGGTACGCATCCCCGACCCCGAGCGGGCGCTGGGCCGCTACCCGCACCAGTTCTCCGGCGGCATGCGCCAGCGCATCGCCATCGCCATCGCGCTGGCCTGCGACCCGGCACTGCTGCTCGCCGACGAGCCCACCACCGCGCTGGACGTCACCGTGCAGGCCGGCATCCTGCGCCTGCTGGACCGGCTGCGTCGGGAGAACGGCCTGTCGGTGCTGATCATCACGCACGACCTCGGCGTGATGTCCGCGCTCGCCGACCGGGTTTCGGTGATGTACGCGGGCCGGATCGTGGAGAGCGGGCCGCGTGCGGACGTGCTGCGCGAACCCCGCCACCCCTACACCCGCGGCCTGCTCGACGCGCTGCCGCACCCCGACGGCGGCACCGCCGCGCTCGTGCCGATCGTCGGCGCGCCGCCCAAGCTGGGCCAGGCACCCACCGGATGCGCGTTCCACCCGCGCTGCCCGCACGCGGTGGACGCCTGCCGCGGGGAGCGTCCGCGGCTGCTGGCGCTGACGCCCACGCACGCCGGGGCCTGCCCGATCGATCCGCTCGCCGTCGCCGCCTCGAAGGTGGGTACCCCATGACCGCGTCGTCCGTCACGTCCGCCATCACCGTCACGTCCAAGGACACCGGGCTGGTACTGCGCAACCTCAGCGTGTCCTACCGCTCGCCCGGTCGACCCCTCGTGCGTGCCGTGGCCGGCGTGGACCTGAGCGTGCAGCCGGGGCAGGTGGTCGGCCTGGTCGGCGAATCAGGCTGCGGGAAGTCCACGTTGGGCAAGGCCGCGGTCGGGCTGCTCAAGCCCGCCTCCGGCGTCGTCGAATTCGACGGACGCCCGGTCACCCCGCTCGGACTGCGCTCGCGGCCGACACGGCAGCGCGGTCTGCAAATGGTCTTCCAGGACCCGTACGCGTCGCTGAACCCGCGCCGCCGGGTCGGCGAACAGATCTCCGACGCCGTGGTCCTGGCCGGCGGCACCCGCGAGCGCGGCCGTGGTGTGGCCCGCGAACTGCTCGACCGGGTCGGCCTGCCGGCCGAGTTCGCCGACCGCTTCCCGCACGAGTTCTCCGGCGGCCAACGTCAACGCATCGCCATCGCCCGGGTGCTCGCCGCCGAACCCACGTGCATCGTCGCCGACGAGCCGATCGCCGCGCTGGACGCCTCCGCGCAGGCGTCGGTGGCCAACCTGTTGCTCGAACTGGCGCGCGAGCGCAACGTGGGCCTGCTGTTCATCTCGCACGACCTGTCCATCGTGCGGCAGATCGCCGACACGGTCGCGGTGATGTACCTGGGCACCGTCGTGGAGAGCGGCCCCACCGATCAGGTCTGGGCCGAGCCGCGCCACCCGTACAGCAAGGCCCTGATCGCGGCCGTACCGCGTGCCGACGGCAGCGGCGAGCTGCCCGTGGACCTGCCCGGTGACGTGCCCGACCCGGCCTTCCCGCCGGCCGGCTGCCGCTTCCACCCCCGGTGCCCGATTGCCGTCGACGCCTGCGCGGTCACCGAACCGGCCCTGGTCGAGTTCCTGCCGCGCCGGCGCGCCGCGTGCACCGTCCTCGCGCCGACCCTCACGAAAGTCGGGTGACCGCACTCATGTGGCTGACCAACTGTCATGTCGTCGACGTCGTCACGGGCGAGGTGTTGCGCGACCGCAGCGTGCGGGTCGAGGGATCGACCGTCGCGGAGGTGCGCGCCGCGCTGCCGCCCAACGCGAACGCGCACGACCTGGTCGGCCGGCACCTGTTGCCCGGACTGATCTCCTGCCACTCGCACCTGTCCATCGTCTTCCCCTTCTCCGACACGCGTGAGGACGAATCGCCCGGCCTGACCGCGTTCCGCGCCGCCCAGCGCGCGCACGACGCGCTGCGGGCCGGCATCACCACGCTGCGCTGCGTGCACGAGCAGAACCAGATCGACCTGGTGCTGCGCGACGCGCAAAAGCGCGGCTGGATCCAGGCCCCGCGGATCTTCGGCGCCGGCCGCGCGCTGTCCACGCCGCACGGGCACGGCGAGGGCGCGGACTGCTCCTACGCGAGCGGCCCGGACGGCTTCTATCGCGCCGCGCTGGGCGAACTGGCCGCCGGTGCCGACCACCTGAAGATCTTCATCAACTCCGGTCTGGCCCGCGAGGGCGAGGACTTCGAGCACGCGGAGATGACCGACGAGGAGATCGCCGCCACGGTCAAGGCCGCCCACGAACACGACGCGTACGTGGTCGCCCACTCCGGCGAGTCCGCCGCGATCCGTGCGGCCCTGGCCCAGGGTGTGCGCTCCTTCGAGCACGCGTACGCGCTCGACGACGACACCGCGCGTCTGCTCGCCGACCGGCGCGCGTTCGTGACCCCCACGCTGTGCGTGACCAACTCGCTCGGCTGGATGCGGGAGAACAGCTTCGAGGAGGCATCGATCGCCAACGCGCAGAACGCGATCGAACCGCACCAGGAGAGCTTCCGACGTGCGGTCGCGGCCGGCGTACAGCTGGTCAACGGCACCGACATCCCGCCCGCCGATCTGGTCGAAGGGGTGCCGGCGGCGGTGTACGAGATGTTCCTGATGGCCCGCGGCGGCCTGGACAACCTGCGCGTGCTCCAGTCCGCGTCCACCACCGCGGCGCGACTGGTGAAGGCCGAGGACCGGCTGGGACAGGTCGCGCCCGGCTTCACCGCCGACCTGATCGCCGTCGACGGCGACCCGACGCACGACATCTCGGCGCTCGGCCGGTTGTCGTTCGTCATGCAGGGCGGCCGGATCGTCCGCGAGGATCTGGGGCGTGCCCCAGCCGCCTGATCGGTTGCGCACGCCTACCGGTGGGGGCACCTCGCCGGATCCCGCCCGGGAGTCGCCGCGCCGCGACCCGACCCATCTTCGACGTAAGGACCTTCGTGCCATGACCGACGCCGCTGCCGCGCGCGAGACCCACCGACCCGCCGGGTCGACCGAGGACCGCGCCGCCGTCTGGAGCGCACTGCTCGACATCTACGCCGGCTTCACGGCCGGCGACCGCGAGCGGATCGACAGCCGCATCCACCCCGAGGCCACCATCTGGGACTCGGCCGCGCCGGAACTCCTGTTCGGACGGGCCGACCTGGACCGGATCCGCGCCGCCCGGCCGGTCGGCCCGGACGCGCCGGTGGTCACCGGGATCCACGCGAGCGACGAGGTGATCGACGTCTGGGACGACACCGCCCTCGCCCGCTACACGCTGCGCGTCGACTTCGCCCCCGCAGCCGACGGTTCCACCCCGGCCTCCGAACACATCCGCAACACGGCGGTGGCCCGCCGCTTCGACCACGGCTGGCTGGTGGTACACAACCACGAGGACCTGCTGGCGTAGCAGGCCCGGCCCAGCGCGGCCCGCGCACCGGCCGGCCGCAGGTCGCGGCAGCGACCAGGGGTCCGCAACCGGCTGCCCGGCGAGCACGCCGCCCGCGAGCAGGGCGAGCGCGGAGCGCCGGCGTGGTCGACTCACGCCCAGTCGGCCCTGGCCATCAGCGCGCCCAGCAGGCCGGGGAAGGATTCTTCGAACTCGTCGCGGCGCAGCGCGTTCATCCGCGAGGTGCCCATGTAGTACTGGCGGATGAGCCCGGCCTCGCGCAGGACATGGAAGTGGTGGGTGGCGGTGGACTTGCTGACCGGCAGTTCGATCGTGCCGCAGCTGAGGGCGTCCGGGGCGGAGTAGAGCTCGCTGACGATCAGTCGGCGTACCGGGTCGACGAGGGCTTCGAGGACCTGCTGCAGGCTGATCGTGCGAATGTCCGGGTGGGGTGGCACGCGTTCGCGTCCGCCGCGCTGTGTTGTCGCCATCGATCTTTGTACCTCCTGCCGGCATGCTACGACACCCATCAAAGTGCGACACGCGTCAAAGTTTGACAGCTGTCGTACCTTCCGCTTGAGTGAGGCACGTCGACGCGGTCCCGTGTCGCCAGTGCTCGGAAGGAACGATGTGCGATGGTCAGGACAGTGCGCTTCCACGAACTCGGCGGGCCGGACGTGCTGCGCGTGGAGGACGCCGAACTCGGCGCACCGGGCCCCGGTGAACTGGCGATCCGGGTGGACGCGATCGGCATCAACCGCGCCGAGGCCCTGTTCCGCAGCGGCAACTACATCCAGGACGTCAAGGAGTTCCCCGCCCGCCTCGGCCTGGAGGCGTCCGGCGTGGTCGAGGCCGTCGGCCCCGGGGTCACCGGCTTCGAGGTCGGTCGGCCGATCAGCGTGGTGCCCGCCTTCTCGATGAACGACTACGGCGTCTACGCCGAACGCGCGATCGTTCCCGCGTCGGCCGTGCTGCACCGGCCCGAGTCCCTGGACGCGGTCGCCGGCGCGGCGGTGTGGATGCCGTACCTCACCGCCTACGGCGCGCTGGTCGAGGTCGGCGGGATACGCGCCGGCGACACGGTCGTCCTGACCGCCGCCTCCAGCAGCGTGGGCCTGGCCGCGATCCGCGTGGCGCACCGGGTCGGCGCGGTGCCGATCGCCACCACCCGCACGCGGGCCAAGGCGGAACAACTGCGCAAGGCCGGCGCCGCCGAGGTGATCGTCACCGGGGAAGAGGACATCGTCGAGCGGGTGCGTGCCTTCACCGGAGGTCGCGGCGCCGAATTCGTCTTCGACGCAGTCGCCGGCCCCGGCGTGGTGGACCTGGCCAGGGTGGTCGCCCCCGGCGGCACACTCCTGATCTACGGCGCGCTGAGCGGCGAGGTGACCCCCTATCCGGGATTCGACCTCGGCATGCCCGCGTTGAACATGCGCACCTATACCGCCCTGGAGACCACCACCGACCCGGAGCGGCTGCGCCGGGCCGAGGCGTTCGTCACCTCCGGCGTGCGTACCGGCGCCTTCGAGGCGAGCGTGGACCGCACCTTCGATCTTGAGCGGATCGTCGACGCGCACCGCTACCTGGAGGCGGGCGCCCAGGTCGGCAAGATCGTGGTCACCGTCGACCACTGATGTGCGGCGTCGAGGTGAGCCGGGTGGGGTCGATCCCGCGACGATCAGCGCGAGAGCGGGCGGCGGGGTGAGGAGCCGGGGCCGCCGGGCGTGGATCCGCGCAGCACGACGTCGGGGCCGTGGCCCAGGGTGAGGGCCATCCGGATGTCGTCGAAGCGCTCGTTGTCGACCTCGATGACGTTGGGCAGGCGACCCCACACGGTGAAGCCGAACTCCTCGTAGAGCTCGATGGCGCCGTGGTTGTTGCCCCGTACGCCCAGGGCGAGGGTCTCGATGCCGGCTTGGCGGGCGCTGTCGATCAGGGCCGTCATCAGCAGGCGGCCCAGGCCCAGGCCGCGGCTGGTGGGGTGGGCCATCACCTTCTCGACGTCGGCGGAATGTGCGAAGACCGGTTCGGGCCGGCGTCGCCACAGGCCGGTCGCGGCGACGACGCCGTCGACCAGGGCGATCACGAGCGCGGCGTCGCCGACGCGGATGGCGGCGAGCGAGTCCTCCAGCCACGCGTCCGTGGCGGGCTTGCTCGGCGGGGACAGGTAGCCGATCGCGCCACCGAGGCGCGCGACGTCGTGAAAGACCCGGTGGATCTCCGCGCGCAGCCGGTCGTCGGCGTCGGTGGGCCAGAACAATTCGATCCTCGGTTCCATGGCGGACATTGTTCCCGGCCCGATTGTGTGCGCGCGCACCGGTCCGGCAGGGCCACGATCCTCCCGGGGTGCGGGGGCCGGCCCGCCCTCGCGTCGGGTCGCCCACCCGGGGCACGGCGACCGGGCCGCTGGGCGTGGCGCGGACCGGGGTGGGGGCGACCCGGCGAAGGTGGGAGTACACGCACCTGGTGCGCGGGTACGACCCGAGGGTTGCGTGATCCGGGGATCGAGATGACGACCTCGGTGCCGACCCGACCGAGGAGAATCCATGGGTACCGTGCCTGCCTGGCAATTGCGAGCCGCCTTCGCACGCCGTCTGTCGGACATGTACGGATCCGAAGTACCGGCCTACACCACGCTCTTGGCCGCGGTCGGGGAGATCAACGAGGACGTGTCCCGCGTCGACGGCGCCGCCGGCCGACTGGGCGGCATCGAGCGGGTCGCCGCGGAACGACACGGCGCGATCCGGGTCGGCACGGCCGGGGAACTGCGTCAGGTCGCCGCGATCTTCGGTGCGATGGGGATGCACCCGGTCGGCTTCTACGACCTGCGCGAGGCAAGTCGCAGCTCGGTTCCGGTGGTGTCCACGGCCTTTCGCCCAATTGAATCGGCCGAGTTGGCCCGCAATCCCTTCCGGGTCTTCACGTCCTTGCTGACCACGGCCGATCGCCGATACTTCGACCCGGACCTGCGGGCCCGGCTGGAGGCGTTCCTGGCCGGCCGCGAGCTCTTTCCCGCCGAGTTGTCGGAGCTGGCCGAACGGGGCGAGCGCGAGGGCGGGCTCGACCCGCAGTCGGCCGAACGATTCCTGACGCTCGCCGTCGACGCCTTCCGGCTGTCCGCCACGCCGATCGACCGGGCCTGGTACGAGGAACTGGCCCGGGTGTCCGCGGTGGCCGCGGACATCGGCGGGGTGTCCGGCACGCACATCAACCACCTCACCCCTCGGGTGCTGGACATCGATCGGCTCTACCGGGAGATGGCACGGCGCGGGATCACCATGATCGACGAGATCCAGGGTCCGCCCCGCTGGGACGGCCCCGACGTGCTGCTGCGACAGACCTCGTTCCGGGCCCTGGACGAGAAGCGGCACTTCCGCCGTGCCGACGGCGGCACCGAGATCGCCACACTGCGGGTGCGGTTCGGCGAGGTCGAGGCCCGAGGCATCGCCCTGACCGCGACCGGCCGGGCCCTGTACGACGACCTCATGGCCGAGACCGACCGGCGGGCCGGCGACGCCGCGACGGTGGACCGGGCCGGGATCGCCCGCGAGCTGTGGACCGCACGTTTCCCCCGCACCGAGCGGGAACTTGCCCTGAACGCACAGGCGTTCTTCACCTACCGAGCGGTCGCAGCCGATCGGCGCCCCGCCGATCGACAACCTCCGGCAGACCTGGCCGGCCAACTCGACCAGGGCTGGATCGACGCCGAGCCGATCGTGTACGAGGACTTCCTGCCCCGCTCCGCCGCCGGCATCTTCCAATCCAACCTGACCGACGCCGGCACCCGGGACGCCGCCCGCTCCGGCGCTCACTACGACCGGCGATGGTTGGCCGAGGTCATCGAGCGACCCGTCCACGATCCGGTCGACCTCTACGGCGCACAACAGCACGCCTCCCTGGCCGAGGCCCGCGCCGCCCTCGGACTCCCGCCCGCCGCGCCGGGTTGACCCGCCGCCGCCCGATCCGCCGCGCCGGCCGTAGCCGTCCTGGCTCCCGCCGCACTCGTTCGCGCTCCCTGCCGCTCGTCGTCGCCCCCGGCCGCTCGTCGCCGCCGGAGCCGAGCCCCGCCGTCCCCGCCCCTGCCTCCGCCTCCGCCCCCGCCAGGAGCCCTCATGCCCGACTCCGCCACCACACCCCTTCCCGACACCGACCGGCTGCGCGCGCGAGCGGACGCGTGCCTGCGCCGCTGTGGCGCCGTGCCCGGACCCGACGCCGGGGACCTGGTCGCGCGAACCCCGATCACCGGCGGCGTCCTGCGCCGGCTCGCCTCCTCCACGCCGGAGCAGGTCACCGAAGCGATCGGCGCCGCACACCGCGCGTTCGGCGTCTGGCGCACGACGCCCGCGCCGGTACGCGGGGCGTTGGTCAAGCGATTGGGTGAACTGCTGGCGGAGCACCACGAGGACCTGGCCGAGCTGATCACCCTGGAGGCGGGCAAGATCCGGACCGAGGCGCGCGGGGAGGTGCAGGAGATGGTCGACGTCTGCGACTTCGCCGTCGGGCTCTCCCGCCAGTTGTACGGGCGGACCATGCCCTCGGAGCGACCCGGGCACCGCCTGTCCGAGTCGTGGCATCCGTTGGGCGTGGTCGGCGTCGTCTCCGCCTTCAACTTCCCGGCGGCGGTGTGGTCGTGGAACACCGCGATCGCCCTGGTCTGCGGTGACGCCGTGGTGTGGAAGCCGTCCGAACTGACCCCGCTCACCTCGATGGCCTGCGCCGCGCTGCTCGCCAGGGCTGCCGCCGACGTCGGCGCGCCGACCGATGTGCATCGCCTGGTGCTCGGGCAGCGTGCGGTCGGCGAAGTGCTGGTCGCGGATCCGCGCATCGCATTGGTGAGCGCGACCGGTTCGGTGCGGATGGGCCGGGAGATCGGACCCCGGGTCGCCGCCCGGTTCGGTCGCTGCCTGCTCGAACTCGGCGGCAACAACGCCGTGATCGTCACGCCGTCGGCCGACCCGGACCTCGCGGTGCGCGGCATCGTCTTCGCCGCGGCCGGCACCGCCGGACAGCGCTGCACCACGCTGCGTCGGGTGATCGTGCACGAGGACGTCGCGGACGTGCTCGTCGAGCGGCTGACCCGGGCCTACGCGGAGCTGAGGATCGGCGATCCGTTCGCGGAGAGCACCCTGGTCGGGCCGCTGATCGGCGCCGCTTCGGGGGAGGCGATGGCCGCCGCGCTGGACCGGGCGCGGGCCGACGGCGGCGACGTGGTGGTCGGCGGCGAGCGGGTGCCCCGGCCGGAGGCACCCGACGCGGTGTACGTACGTCCCGCGATCGTGCGGATGCCCGGGCAGACCGAGATCGTGCGGGAGGAGACCTTCGCGCCCATCCTCTACGTGCTCACCTACCGCACGTTCGACCAGGCCGTCGCCCTGAACAACAGTGTGCCGCACGGACTTTCGTCCGGCGTCTTCACCCGGGACCAGCGCGAGGCCGAACGATTCCTGGCCGCGGACGGCTCCGACTGCGGCATCGCCAACGTCAACATCGGCACCTCCGGCGCCGAGATCGGCGGCGCGTTCGGCGGCGAGAAGGAGACCGGCGGCGGTCGCGAATCCGGATCCGACGCGTGGCGCGCGTACATGCGCCGGGCGACCAACACGGTCAACTACTCGGACGAACTCCCGCTCGCCCAAGGGGTCGACTTCGGCTGAGTCGGCAACGGCGCGTTCCCCGTGCCCGGGTGCGAGGAAGCCCCCTGTCCGGACCGTGCCCGGGCGCTCGGTGCCGGTGTGTCAGCCGTGGCTGGAGCGGCCGTGTCGCCAGTAACCGAAGAAGGCGATATCTGTGGGACCTTGCGCTCGTTCACCAGGCCCGACGGCGTCGACCGACCGGCGGCCGCAGCCGCGCGAGCTGCACGCACGACCGGGCGCCGGCCCGTTCGCGACCGCGTCCTCGCGCGAGCTGCTCACTTTTTCGGCAGGCGACTGCGATCACCCGCCACTAGGATCCCGACGGTCGATCAACAGATCTGCACGACCATGGCGGAAGGACGAGAATGTTCGCGACATCCCTGGGCGACGGAGCCGAGTTGCGGCCGCTGGAGCCATGGCGGGCCGAGGAGTTCCTCGCCCACATCGACCGCGGCCGCGAGTTCATCGGCCGACACGTCGGGCTCTCCGACGCCGCCGCCGATCTCGATTCCGCGCGGGGTTGGCTCCAGTCCTACGCCGACAAGACCGCTGCCGACGCCGGGCGGTTGTACGGCATCTGGCTCGACGGGCTGCTCGTCGGCGGGGTGCTCTTCCGGACCTTCGACGCGCCTGCGGGCAACTGCGAGGCGGGCTGCTGGCTCGAACCGGCCGCCGCCGGCCGGGGATTGGTCACCCGCGCGGCAACGCTGATCCTCGACTGGGCGATCCGCGAGCGCGGAATCCACCGGGTGGAGTGGTTCGTGTCCTCGGAGAACACGCCGAGCATCAACGTGGCCAAGCGCCTGGGCATGACCCGCGACGGTGTCCAGCGACAGAACCACCTCTACCGAGGCGTGCGTCAGGACACCGAGATCTGGTCCGTCCTGGCCCCGGACTGGCACGCCGCGCGCGGCACCGCCTGACCGCCGCGCCGGCGCGCGGGGCCGGGCGCGGTTTCGGGGGCACCCGCGAGCAGGCGCCCCCGGGCCGGCGGCCGGCTTCGCGGACGGAGTCGAAGCGACCTACCGGATCGCCCCGCACTTCGCACCATTTCTCGGACTCCCCGCCGGGTCGAGGACCTGCGCCGGTACGCGCCGGCAGGTCGAGGGTGTCCGCCGGGGGGTCCGGCACGCCGGTCGTGCGAGGTTCAGTGCCCGCTGGACGTCCACCCCTGCCGATGCAGGCGGTCGAATCCGTCCAGGAGAAGATCCAGCGCGAATTCGAATTCGAAACGATCGTCGCATCCCGCCCCGACGGTCGACGCCCGGTCGTGGTCCCGGCTCATCGCCATCTCCGCGATGTGCGGGTAGCGCTCGGCGACCTCGGGCGGCACGGCCGCCGGCGCCGACCCGGGGCTCGGCGAGTCGTCGAACAGTTCCCGGGTGAAACCCAACATGCGGCTGCCGAGGGCATGCATCACATGATGGGTGAGGTCCACGGAGAAGCCGCCGGCCCGGAACATCCCGATCATCGAGTCCATGTAGGCCAGGACGACCGGAGTCGGACTGCTGCGCGACTCGATCACCCGATACGCCCACCGGTGCCGTAGCAGCGTCTCGCGCGCGGAGAGGATGCGCTGCCGGACCGCGCTCTTCCAGTTTGAACCGTGCACCGGCGGATCGACCTCGCCGACGACGACGTCCACCATGCCGTCCAGCAGCTCTTCCTTGTTGGCCACGTGCTTGTAGAGCGCCATCGGCACGACGCCCAACCGCTGGGCGAGCCTGCGCATGCTGAGCGACTCGATCCCGACCTCGTCGGCGAGCGTCACGCCGGCACGCAGCACCCGATCCCTGCTCAACGGAACCCGGCGGGTGGTCTCCGACTGCCGAGCCATCTCGACCATCTCCCCTGTGCCCCTTCGCCGACCGGTGTTCGCGCTTGACGAGTGTACGGCGTACGCCTACCTTGAGCGAGGTGTACACAGTACACCTCGACCGGCGGGCCGCCCGTGGGCCGATCCGTCCCGAAACGAAGTGGAGTCCGGATGAATCCGACCAGAGGGACCGCGATAGTCGCCGGCGTGTTCTTCCTCGTCACCGAGGTGGCCGCGATCGTGGGCGTGTTGCTGTATCGCCCCGTCCTGGCCGACTCGCGCTACATCCTCGGCGCGGGCGCCGACGGTCGTGTCCTCGCGGGGGCGCTCTGCGAGATCGTCCTGGCGATCGCGATCATCGGCAGTGCGGTCACGCTCTACCCGGTCCTCAGGAGGCGGCACGAAGGAGCGGCGCTCGGTTACGTCTGCCTTCGGCTGCTCGAAGCCGCGGTCATCGTCGTCGGGATCGTCGGCACCGTGTCGATCGTGACGCTGCGACAGGAGGGAGTGGGCGCCGCCGACGCCGATGCGGCCGTGCTGGTCGGCAAGGCCCTGCTGGCGATCCACGACTGCACCTTCCTGTTCGGCCCCAACTTCATCCTGGGGGCGAACACGGTGGTGCTGGCGGCCCTGGCGTACACCTCGCGACTCGTGCCGCGAACGATCGCCGTGTGCGGGCTGATCGGCGGCCCGCTGATCTGCGCCTCGGCGACCGCCGTGTTGTTCGGGCTCTACGCACAGGTCTCCGTGGTGGGGTCGATCGCGGCCGTTCCGGTCTTCGGGTGGGAGGTGGCGCTCGCCGTCCGGCTGATTGCCAAGGGCTTCGATCCGTCTCCCGCCGAGGCGCGCCGACGGTGTCCGGACGCCGGCGGGCGGGCAGTCTCGGAATCGGTGTGATCACGATGCCGGGACCTGTTGCGGATTCCGCGGCCGTGGCATGGCAGCATGCATGTCGACTGATCTGACGGTGCGTCACACAACTGGCGAGCCGGCCGGGTCGGTGCGTGGCGCACGACAGGACACGATCGTCCGACGTTGCGACGGAACGGGCAAAACCCGCGAGTCGATGACGCTCGGCGGACGGATATCATCGACGCAGTGATCAAGTTACCAGTGGGTAAGGTGCTCGAACGGCCTTGCCCGGTCGGCCGATACACGCCCCGGAAGGGACGTCCCACCGGAGGAGTCGAACACCCATGCAGCTCGCAGGGATCGTGATCTCGCTGCTGATCAGCGTGATCGGGTTCGCCCTACTCGGGCGCACCGCCGCCTACATCTACTCGTTCGTCAAACTCGGGCAGCCCGTGCGCGGCCGGACCAGCGCGGCCGGCACCCGTTTGCGCACGATGCTCACCGAGACGGTCGGGCACACCCGGATGCTCCGTTGGGGCATCGTCGGCGCCGCACACTGGTTCGTCATGGTCGGCTTCGGCGCGCTCGTCCTGACCCTGGTCAACGCGTACGGACAGCTCTTCTCGCCGGAGTTCGCGCTCTGGGGGCTCGGACACTGGGACGTGTTCGAGGTCTTCACCGAGTTCATGGGCCTGATGACCATCGTCGGCATTCTCGTGCTGATCGTGATCCGGCAGCGCACCCACCCGCGTCGGGCCGGGCGCAAGAGCCGATTCGCCGGATCCAGGCTCGGCCAGGCGTACTTCGTCGAGTTCGTGGTCGGCTCGGTGGGCGTGTGCATCATGCTGCTCCGTGGCCTGGAGGGCGCGCTCGCCGGAGTCGACGCGTACGAGCCTGGCTACTGGGTGAGTTACCCCCTGGTGTCCGCGTTCGGCGGGCTCTCCGACGGCACGTTGGAGAACCTGGTCTACCTCGTCGCGACGATCAAGATCGTCATCTCGATGACGTGGGCGATCACCATCGGCCTCAAGCCGAGCATGGGTGTGGCGTGGCACCGGTTCCTGGCGTTCTTCAACATCTACTTCAAGCGTGAGGCGGATGGTGGGGTCGCGTTGGGTGCGTTGCA
>NZ_JBEXCV010000132.1:0-25113 GCF_040605455.1 Embleya sp. NPDC005575
CCGGGCACGGCACCAGGCAGCCGCCGGCGACGTTCACCCCGTCGGGGCAGACGTCGCCGGGCACGGCACTAAGTCAGCCGCTTGCTCTCGGATCGGCTTTCGTCCGCGGGCGCGCGCAAGGCCGCGGCCTCGCGCTCGACATCCGTGCCGAGCCGGTCCAACTCGTCCTCGCCCAAGTGGCGTTCGCGATCCTGGACGGCCCACCGCAGCGAGGCCGCGGCGTGCTCGATGCGGTCCGCGCGCTCCTTGAGGCCGGGCAATTCGCGGGCGACCCGGTCCCGATCGGGCTCGCGCTCGACCAGCTTGAGGTCGGTGTCCAACGTCTTGGCGAATTCGTCCAGCCGGCGCAACAGCGCGACCGCGTCGGAGAGCTGCGCGTCCTGCGCGTAGCCCGCCTCCAGCACCCGCCGGGTCTGGTCCAGCGAGCGCCGCACCGACCCACGCATACGCGCCGCCTCGGCCGCACCACCCATGAGGGTGTACGCCCGAGCCCTGGAGGTGGCGTCCTCCACGAGGCCGCGGACCCGGGGAGCGTGTCGGTCGATCCGGCGGCGCACCGCTCGCCGCATCATCGTGATCAGGCCCACCACGACGCCCACGAGCACGAGACACGCGAGCACACCGGCGCCCAGCACCACGCCGAAGGTCTCGGCGCCGTCGGCCAACGAGTCGGTGGTCGCGGGAACGTCGGCGAGGGCCACGAGGCGTCTCCTGCCTGGTCGGGGCCGGAAGGTATCCCCTCACACTAACGCCGCCGGGCGGCTTCGATACGCACGCGGCGGAAAACACCGCGTTCGGGACCGATCGTCACCGACCGGAAACGGTCCGGACACGGGCCGGAAATCGCCCACCGCGCAAAGTCGGCCGCGCCGGGTCGGCCGCCCGTCGAGCGAGCGGCCGACCCGCGTCGACCGGCCTATGCCGGAACGATGTTCACCAGCTTCGGCGGCTTGACGATCGCCATCCGCACACCGGCCCCGTCCAGCGCGGCCAGCACCGTCGGATCGGCCAGCGCCAGCGCCTTCAGCTCGTCCTCGCCGATGCTCGGCGGCACCTCCAGGCGGGCCCGCACCTTGCCCTTGATCTGCACGACACACGTGACCGTGTCCTCGACCAGGTAGGCCGGGTCCGCCTGCGGGAACGCCTCGTAGGTGACCGTGTCGCCGTGCCCCAGTCGGGACCACAGCTCTTCGGCCACGTGCGGCACCAGCGGCGCGACGATCAGAACCAGCTTCTCGGCGATCTCGCGCGGCACGGCCGGCAGCTTGACCAGCGCGTTGTTCAGCTCGATCGCCTTGGCGATGGCGGTGTTGAAGCGCAGCGCGTCCATGTCCCGGCGGATGCCGTCGATCGCCTTGTGGGTGGCCCGCAGCGTGGCCTCGTCGGCCGGCTCGTCGACCACGGTCGGCGCGCCGGTCCGCTCGTCCACGATGTTGCGCCACAGCCGCTGCAGGAAGCGGTACGAGCCGATCACCGCGCGGGTGTCCCACGGCCGGGAGATGTCCAGCGGGCCCATCGACATCTCGTACAGGCGCAGCGTGTCCGCGCCGTACTCCTCGGCCATCTGGTCGGGCGTCACCGAGTTCTTCAGCGACTTGCCCATCTTCCCGTACTCGCGGCTGACCGCCTGCTCGCCCAGGAAGAACTTCCCGTCCCGCTCCTCGACCTCGCTCGCCTCGACGTAGACACCGCGTTCGTCCTTGTACGCGAACGCCTGGATGTAGCCCTGGTTGAACAGCTTGTGGAACGGCTCGGACGAGGACACGTGGCCCAGGTCGAACAGCACCTTGTGCCAAAAGCGCGAGTACAGCAGGTGCAGGACCGCGTGCTCGACGCCGCCGACGTACAGGTCCACGCCGCCGGTGTGGCCCTCGTGCTTCGGCCCCATCCAGTACTTCTCGACCTCGGGGTCGACCAGCACCTCGGCGTTGGTCGGGTCCAGGTAGCGCAGCTCGTACCAGCACGAACCGGCCCAGTTGGGCATGGTGTTGGTCTCGCGGCGGTACTGCCGCGGCCCGTCGCCCAGGTCCAGTGTGACGTTCACCCAGTCGGCGTTGCGCGACAGCGGCGTCTCGGGCTTGGTGTCCGCGTCGTCCGGGTCGAAGGTGCGCGGGCGGTAGTCGTCGATCTCGGGCAGTTCGACCGGCAGCATCGAGTCCGGCAGCGCGTGCGCGACGCCGTCCTCGTCGAACACGATCGGGAACGGCTCGCCCCAGTAACGCTGCCGGGAGAACAGCCAGTCGCGCAGCTTGAAGTTGATCGTGCCCTCGCCGATGCCGCGTTCGGCCAACCACTCGGTGATCGCCTTCTTGGCGTCGACCACGCCCAGGCCGTCCAGCGCGATGCCCTCGCCGGAGCTGTTCACCAGCTTCGCGTCGTAGGACACGAACGCGTCGGCCCAGTCGGTGGTGTCGCCGATCGAGCGGTCGTCGGTGGGCTGGACCACGCAGCGGATCGGCAGTTCGAAGGCGCGCGCGAACTCGAAGTCGCGGTGGTCGTGTGCGGGCACCGCCATGATCGCGCCGGTGCCGTAGCCCATCAGCACGTAGTCGGCGATGAAGACCGGCACCCGCTCGCCGTCGACCGGGTTGGTCGCGTAGGCGCCGGTGAAGACGCCGGTCTTGTCCTTGCCCTCGCTCTGCCGCTCGACGTCGCTCTTGGAACCGGCGAATCGGCGGTAGGCCGCAACCGCCTCGGCCGGCGTGGCCGCGCCGCCCGTCCACACCGCGGGGATGCCCTCGGGCCAGGCGTCCCCGACGATGGCGTCGACCAGTTCGTGCTCGGGCGCCAGCACCATGTAGGTGGCGCCGAACAGCGTGTCGGGCCGGGTCGTGAACACCTCGATCGGGGCGGCGTCGGTGGCGAAGGAGACCTTCGCGCCCTCGGATCGGCCGATCCAGTTGCGCTGCATGATCTTGATCGGCTCGGGCCAGTCCAGCTTGTCCAGGTCGCCCAGCAGGCGGTCGGAGTACGCGGTGATCCGCATCATCCACTGCCGCAGGTTGGCCTTGAATACGGGGAAGTTGCCGCGCTCGCTGCGGCCGTCGGCGGTGACCTCCTCGTTGGCCAGCACGGTGCCCAGGCCCGGCGCCCAGTTGACCGGAGCCTGCGATACGTACGCCAGGCGGTACTCGTCCAACACGGCCGAGCGCTCGGTGCCGGCCAGGTCGGCCCACGCGCGCCCGTCCGGGGTGGCCCGTTCGCCCTTCTCGAACTGCTCGACCAGTTCGGTGATCGGGCGTGCGCGACCGACGCCGCCGTCCGCGCCGGGCGCCTCGGGGTCGTACCAGGAGTTGAAGATCTGCAGGAAGATCCACTGCGTCCAGCGGTAGTACGCCGGGTCGGTGGTGGCCACCGACCGGCGCTGGTCGTGGCCCAGGCCCAGCCGGCGCAGCTGGCGGCGCATGTTGGCGATGTTCGCCTCGGTGGTCACCCGCGGGTGCGTGCCGGTCTGGACCGCGTACTGCTCGGCGGGCAGGCCGAACGCGTCGTAGCCCAGGGTGTGCAGCACGTTGTGGCCGGTCATGCGCTTGAACCGGGCGTATACGTCGGTCGCGATGAAGCCCAGCGGGTGTCCGACATGCAGGCCCACACCCGAGGGGTACGGGAACATGTCCATCACCATCATCTTGGGCCGCCCGGCGACCTTCTCCGGCTCGGCCAGCGGACCGGCCGGGTTCGCCGCCTCGAACGTACCGTCGGCCTCCCAGCGGTCCTGCCACCGCGCCTCGATGTCGCCGGCCAGGACGGCGTTGTAGCGGTAGGGCTCGGTCGGGGCGTCGGTGTTGCCGGCAGGACCCTGCGTCATCTCGGTCATCGTCCTCAACCATCGGGGTGTGGGCAGCCTTCGGCTGCTTCCGGTTTCGTCGCTTGCGCGAAGCGACCGTTTCTGGAAACGAAAAGACCCCTCGCTCAGGAGGGGTCGCCGCGCCGAGTCGGGTGGGAGCGGTCCTCCACCCGGACTGCTCAGCGCGGCCCGGTAAGCAGCAGTACGGCACGCATGGCCTCAGGTTACCGCAGGACGGTCGCGTTCCGGGGGCAGCACCCGGGCCGCGACGGTCACAGTCCCGGGGCGGGCCCGGTGGACAGCGACAACACCAGCAGGATCTGTGCGAGGTGGTAGGCGATCACGATCAGCACCGGCGCATACGGCGTCGGGGCGCGGAACCGGTTCCAGCCGACCAGGGTGTCGGAAACATAGAACAGGAACGCGCCGGCCACCGCGCTCGGTCGACCGGTGGCCGCCGCCGCGACCACCATCAGCGAGACCACGCCGACGTAGAGCAGCACCATGCCGATGTAGGTCGGCGCGCTCTCGCGCGCGCCGGTGACCAGGCGCACCGCGTAGGAGCCCGCCGCGAACAGCACGACCACGATGCCGGCGGCGGCCCACAACCAGGACCACCCCATGCGTTGGAAGCCCGCGACGTAGCCGACGTGGGCGAGCAGCGAGGCCGCGACCGCGCCGGCGAACCAGCGCGGGGCGAGCACGTCGCGCAGCAGCGACAGCGCGAGCGCGACGCTGAACAGCGCGCGCAGTGCCCCGTCGATGTCGTCGAACGACCAGACGACGACCACAAGGGCACAGATCACCGCGGGTTTCAGGAGCCGATCGAGCGGGAGGCGTTCCCGGGCGACGGCCACCCAGTCGGCGACCGCGAGCAGGCTCGCGAGCACCAGCACGAGTACTGCGGTGAGGGTCACGTCCGGCGACACTACTGGCCGGAAACCGGACCATTCGCCCACTCGTTCGACCCGTCACGCAACCGTGACGGGAAAGACCTCAATCGTGATCACCCGGAGCCGTCGGAACCGGTCCGCGGCCGCTCACGAGCCCGGGCCGGCGACCGCCCGCCGCGCCCGAATCCGGCCGACCGGGACTCACGACGGTCGGCCGCTCGGCCCTGACACGCGCTGTAGACGCTGTGGTTGCCGCAGGTGCGCACCGCCTCGTCGGAGCAAAACGCGATCGAACCGGAGCCGACCACGGGAACTTGCGTGGCCACGGCGATCGAGCGGGTGCGGCTCGACCACCTGGTGCCTGTCGCGATCGACATCGATCCGGCCTCGTTGCTGCGTCGAGGTCAGGGACTCTGCGGATCCGAAGGTGTCGAGCGGGTGTAACGGGTGGCCAATGTACGTAGGTGGGCCACCAGTTCCGGGGGTTCGGTGACGTCGAAGTCGTGGCCGAGCATGCCCAGGTGCACGGCCATGGTGTCGAGGGAGTCGGCGCCGGTGTCCAGCACGCAGGTGTCGGCGTCGATCGGCTCGACCGTTCCCACGGCCGGGTTGATCCGGTCCAGGACCTCGGCGGCGGGCGCGTGTACGAGGACCCGGGCGCGGTGTCGCCAGGCTGCCGCGGAGACCTTGCCGGCCACGTAGGTCGCCGCGTTGCCGCCCGGGTCCTCGCGCGGCGCGAACCGGGGGCCGGTCGGGGTGCGCGGGGTGATCCGGTCGACCCGGAAGGTGCGCCAGTCGTCGCGGTCCACGTCCCACGCGACCAGATACCAGCGGCGGCCCCAGTTGACCACGCGCTGCGGCTCGACGGTGCGCCCTGTGGTCGCGCCGGCGTGGTCGAGGTAGTCCAGCCGCAGCCGCTCGCGGTCCCGGCAGGCCGCAACCAGGACGGTGAGCACGTCGGTGTCCACCTTCGCGCTCGGCCCGTCCGCGGGCACCGGCACCGCGTACCGCTGCAATGTGCGCACCCGTCGGCGCAGCCGCGCCGGGAGCACCTGTTCCAGCTTGGCCAGTGCCTGTATCGAGGTCTCCTCCATGCCCGCCATCGCGCTTCGAGCAACCGTGTTCAGGCCGATGGTGACCGCGACCGCCTCGTCGTCGGTCAGCAGCAGCGGCGGCATCGCGGCGCCGGCGGCCAGCCGATAGCCGCCGGTGGACCCGCGGCTGGCATCGACCGGATAGCCCAGTTCGCGCAGCCGCTCGACGTCCTTGCGGATCGTGCGACCGGTCACGCCCAGGCGGTCCGCGAGTTCCGAGCCGGGCCACTCCCGCGGTGTCTGGAGCAGGGACAACAAGCGCAACAAGCGCGCGGAGGTTTCCAACATTTGCTCAGCCTGACGCTTCAATGGGAACGTAGTGTTCCTAATGGGATTCTAGTCTTCTTCTCATGGAGAACAGCAGCAACACCGCAACCGCCACCGCGATCCGCCCCTTCCGGATCGAGATTCCGCAGGCCGATCTCGACGACCTGCGCGACCGCCTGGCCCGCACCCGCTGGGCCGCGGACGTCCCGGGCGTGGCCGGCTGGACGCGCGGGGTGCCGGCGGACTACCTGCGGGGCCTGGCCGACTACTGGGCGAACGGCTTCGACTGGCGCACGGCGGAGGCTCGGCTGAACGAATTCCCGCAGTTCGTCACCGAGGTCGACGGCCAGGACATCCACTTCGCGCACGTGCGCTCGGCCCGGGCCGACGCCACCGCGCTGTTGTTGATCCACGACTGGCCCGGCTCGTTCGTGCAGTTCGTCGACGTGATCGAGCCGCTGTCGCGCGACTTCCACATCGTGGTCACCGACACTCCGGGGGTCGGCTTCTCCGGCCCGCTGTCCGGCCCCGGATGGACCACCGGTCGGATCGCGGGTGCGTTCACCGAGCTGATGGCGCGCCTGGGCTACGCACGTTACGGCGTGCAGGGCAACGGCGGCGGTGCGTGGATCGCGGGGGAGATGGGTCGCATCGCGCCGGAGAACGTCATCGGGATCCACGTCAACGGCCTGGTCACCTTCCCGTCCGAAGACCCGGCCGACTTCGCCGGGTTGACCGAGAGCGAGCAGTCCAGGCTGGCCCGGCTCCAGGAGTTCCGGGACGACAAGATGGGCTTCAACGCGATCCAGTCGACCCGGCCGCAGACGCTCGCCTACGGGCTGCACGACTCCCCGGTGGGCCAGCTCGCGTGGATCGTGGAGAAGTTCAAGGAGTGGACGGACACCGCGAGCGAGTTGCCCGAGGACGCGGTGGATCGGGACACCCTGCTCACCGACATCAGCCTGTACTGGTTCACCGGCACGGCCGGTTCCTCGGCCAACCTCTACTACGAGATGGCGCACGACAAGGGCGCGTGGGCGCCCAGGGAGCGCGGCACGGTGCCGACGGCGGTGGCCGTCGCGCTCCCGCAGGACGTGGCGATCCGGCGATTCGCCGAACGCGACCACAACGTGGTGCGCTGGACCGAGTTCGAGCGCGGCGGCAACTTCCTGTCGCTGGAGCAGCCGGAACTGCTGATCGGCGACGTCCGGGAGTTCTTCGCGGGTCTGGACCGGTAACGCGGGTAGCGCCGACCGGTCCCCCGGAGGCCGACCGGGCCGCCGAGGACAATCGGGTGGCCGCAGGCACCGGGCGGCCCGAAACGAGCGAAGGCCGCTTCCGGATGGAAGCGGCCTTCGGGATTGCGGTGGAGCTACGGAGAATTGAACTCCGGACCTCTTGCATGCCATGCAAGCGCTCTACCAACTGAGCTACAGCCCCGCGTGAATACGTCACAAGTCTACCGGGTCGCCCGCAGTGCTCACGACCAAGGGTGTCCCCAGCGACGGCGTCCGCAGCGGCGGGGGCGTCCGCAGCGGCCCGACCGTGCGCAGCAGCACCGCGGCGGTGAGGCCGCACAGCGTCGCGAACAGGTGCCCGAAGTCCCAGATGGTGTGATCCACGATCACCGGCAGGCCGACCGAGACGAACATCACCGCGGCACCCGCGAGCCGGATCCAGCCGGACATGATCAGCACCGCCGCGGCGCACGAGCCCACCTCGACGTAGCTCACCCCGACGTCCGTCGCGAACGCGATCTTGTTCGGGAGGCGGCCCGCCTCGATCGCGCCCTTCTCCACCGCGGCGGTCAGCAGCGACCCGAACACGTGCCCGCTCGCGCCGATCAGCAACATCCTGGGCGACCCGTAGCGGCGTTCCGCCCAGGCCACCACCGTGCCGAACACGACCACGTAGGTGGCCAGTCCCGAGCCGTGGTCGGCGACCCAGAACGCGCTGGTGAGCAGCGCCTCCAGCGGATCGTCGCCGAGCCGGAGCAGGTTGGTGCTGTTCAGCTTGGTGAGCAGGTCGATCAGCCGGGGCGGCGACGTGCGTTGCACCACCGTGGACGCGGTGAAGATGGCGATGTAGGTAAAGGTGACCGGCGCGGACAACACCCACGCGTGCAGCCGGGCGGTCCACGGGCTGAGCACCCGCACACAGCGCCGGGCCCAGACCCAGCGGCGGGCGAGCCCACGCAACACGTACCACGCGATGGCAAGGCCCAGCCCGAGTCCGACGGTCACCCGGCTCCGTTGCCCGCACGGCACCGACGCGAATCTTTACGACCTGGCTCAGCCGCCGGTGCTGCTGCGGAAGCGGGCGCGGTAGGCGGAGGGGGTGATGCCCAGGCGGCGGAGGAAGGCTCGGCGTAGGGACTCGTCGCTGCCGAGGCCGCTGTGGGCGGCGGCGGCCGTGACCGTGGCGCCGGCGGCCAGGAGGGATTGGGCCGCCTCGATGCGCACGGCCTCCACATAGACCGCCGGGGTCGAGCCGACCCGCTCGTGGAACAGGCGAGTGAGGTGGCGGGGCTGAAGCCGCCCAGCCGGGCGAGTGCGGGCAGCGAGTGGTCGGCCGCCGGGTCTGCGGCGACCGCGTCCAGCACCGGGCGCAGTGGATCGTCGGCGCCGGCGCGGGCGCGCGAGGGGACCGAGAACTGCGATTGGCCGCCCGGTCGGCGCAGGAACACCACCAGGTCGCGGGCCACCTCGCGGGCCAGGTCGGCGCCCTCGTCGGCCTCGACCAGGGCCAGCGCCAGGTCGATGCCGGCGGTCACCCCCGCAGAGGTGTAGACCGTGTCGTCCCGGACGAAGATCGCGTCCGGCTCGACCGAGACGCTCGGATGGCGCCGGGCCAACATCGCCGCGTGCCGCCAGTGCGTCACCGCCCGACGCCCGTCGAGCAGCCCCGCCCCGGCGAGCAGGAACGCACCGGTGCACACCGACGCGATCCGCCCGGAGGTCGCGGCGAGCGCGCTCACCGCATCCAGCAGCTCTGCCGCCGGCGCGTGTTGCGGAAAGTCGACCGACCCCGGCACGACCAGCGTGTGGGCGCCGTCGATCTCCGTCGCGGCCGCGTCGACCAGCAGCCGGGTGCCCGCCGACGTGGTCACCGGCGCACCGGTCGGCGAGCACAGCGTCAACGTGTACGCGCCGCCCAGCCGCTCGGCGGTGCCGAACACCTCCAGGGGCGCGGTCACGTCCATCAGCCGAACCCCGTCGTACCCGAGCACGGTCACATTCCTGCGTCGCATGACCTCGACGCTACCTGCCGGGCGGTGTCCGAATCCGAGGGATCGACGTCCGAATGGACATGGCCGCGACCGGGCCCGCGGAGCGAGGCTTGGCATGTCTTCCTCCCCCGTTCGGAACCCGGAAAGGACCGTTCCCATGTCCGATCGCATCGCCGACGTGGACATCCCCGACAGCGCCCTGGCCAAGGAGGCCGCCGAGCTGGTCCGGGACGTCGCCGCCCCGCTGTTGTACGACCACTCGCGCCGCGTGTACCTGTTCGGTGCACTCCGAGGCCGCCGCCTGGGCCTGGCCTTCGACCCCGAACTGCTCTACGTCGGCGCGATGTTCCACGACCTGGGACTGACCGCCGGGTATCGCGCCTCGCAGCAGCGCTTCGAACTCGACGGCGCCGACGCCGCCCGCGACTTCGTGCTCCGGCACGGTCTGTCCGCCGACCGCGCGCGGATCGTGTGGACCGCCATCGCGCTGCACACCACACCCGGGATCCCCGCCCGGATGGAGCCGGAGGTGGCCCTGGTGACCGCCGGTGTCGAGTTGGACGTGCTCGGCCTGGGCCTGGACGACATCGCGGACGAAGCGCGCGCCGCCGTGGTCGCCGCGCACCCCCGTCCGGACTTCAAGCGGCGGATCCTGCGCGCCTTCACCGAGGGCATCGAGCACCGCCCGCAGACCACGTTCGGCAACGTCAAGGCCGATGTGCTCGACCGGTTCGTACCGGGCTTCGAGCGGACGAACTTCGTCGACGTGATCGAGCAGTCGGGGTGGTCCGAGTGAGGCCGCCGCTGCCGCCGTTCACCGAGGCCGACGCGCGGGCCAAGGTGCAGGCCGCCGAGGACGCCTGGAACACCCGCGATCCCGAACGCGTCGCGCTCGCGTACACACCCGATTCGATCTGGCGCAATCGCGACCGGTTCGTCACCGGGCGCCCGGCGATCGTGGCCTTCCTGACCGAGAAGTGGGCCCGCGAGCAGGACTACGCGCTGCGCAAGGAACTGTGGGCGTACACGGCCGACCGGATCGCGGTCCGCTTCCAGTACGAGTGGCACGACGGATCGGGCGGCTTTCGGCGCAGCTACGGCAACGAGTTGTGGGAGTTCACCGAGGACGGTCTGATGCGGCGGCGCGAGGCGAGCATCAACGACGTGGTGATCACCGAGGCCGATCGCCGCATCCACGGCCCGCGCCCGATCGAAGAACACGGGATTCCCTTCCCGCTCGCCTGACCACGCCGAAGCCCGGGCCGCGGCCGAATCGAGCCGACACCGGGCGCGCGCCGGAAAGGAGTAGGGCCCAGTCCGCGCGGCTACTCGCCCGCCCACGGGTGGGTCAGTTCCTGGCAGCGTCGCCAGAACCAGGCCCGGTCCGGCCGGCTCTCCCGGGTCGCCGCCCGGTAGTGGGTCGGCCGCGGGGTCCGGTCCTGCCAGAACAGGCCGGTGCTGCGGCCCGGTTCGTCGGCCGCGCACAGCCACACGGCGGTGTCCGCGCCCTGCTCGGGAGTGCGCAGCAGCGGCGCGGTCAGCCGGCGGAAGTTCGGCATCGACGCGCGCAGTCCCGGGGTGTCCGCCCACCCCGGGTGTGTGACGTGCACGACCGGGCCGCCGACGCCCAGGTGCTCGGCCCACAACTCGGCCAGCACGACCTGCATGCGCTTGGTCCGCGCGTACGCGACGGCCGCCTTGTACGGGCCGCGTTGGTACTCGATGTCGTCCACCGGCAGCCGCTGGGTGTACATCCCGCCCGAGCTCATCCACACCACCCGCGTGCAGGACGCGGGGTCGGCCGCCACGAGGCGGCTGAGCAGATGCGGGCCGAGCACGTGCACGGCCAGCGACAGCTCGTGTCCCTCGGCGGTCTCGGTGCGCTCGGCGGACATCACACCGGCGTTGTGCACCAGCGCGTGCAGCGGGCCGTGCTCGGCGCGCAGTTCCTTCGCGAAACGGGCCACGTCCGGCAGGCTGCCCACGTCGCAGCGCCGCACGGTGGGCTCGGCACCCGGTACGAGCTCCACCACCCGCCGACGGGCCGCCTCGGCGCGCTCCTCGTCGCGCCCGACCAGCACCACGCTCGCGCCGAGCCGGGCCAGGCCGGTCACCGCCGCCTCGCCGATGCCGGCGGACGACCCGGTCACCACGACGGTCCGCCCCTTGAGCGCCGCCGGCTCCGGGTCGGCGGGAAATCCGGCCCGGCGGCGCACCCCGTACCCGATCCGGCTGTATCCGGGCACGATGGTCCGATCCATCGCCCGTTCCCAGAACCGACTCTCCGTCATCGCGCGCTCACCTTCGTCGTAGTCACGAAGAGACAATGCCCGCTACGGGCCTTTCACACTATTTGCGACCGCTCGGCGTCGCCCGCATCCCGCCCCTACCGCCGCCCATCGAGCCGGATGCGACCGCATACGAAAAGACCGCCTCCCGGACGGATCCGGAAGGCGGTCTTGTCTGTGGAGCTACGGAGAATTGAACTCCGGACCTCTTGCATGCCATGCAAGCGCTCTACCAACTGAGCTACAGCCCCGCTATTCAACTGGATCGACGGGCTTACCCGCTCGACCACGAGTACTTTACACGCTCCCTCGCGCCGCATCCAAACGCCTTTCCCGGGACCACTCCCGGCAGGCTTCGGGGTTCGCGGCGGCGCTCCGCGAACCCCGGGGTGGCGACTCAGAAGCTGCCGACGGGCCGGGTCATCCCGGCCATCGCACCGCCGTCCACGACCAGCTCGGTGCCGGTCAGGTAGGACGCCGCGTCGGAGGCGACGAAGGCGACCACCTCGGCGACCTCCTCCGGCGCGGCGATCCGGCGCAGCGGGACGGACGGGAATCTGCCCGGCCCCTGCTCCAGGCCGACCGCGGCGATCATCGGGGTGTCGATCGTGCCCGGGTGCACCGAGTTGACCCGGATGCCGTGCTCACCGACCTCCAGGGCGACCGTCTTGGACAGGCCGCGTACGGCCCACTTGGTCGCACCGTAGGCCGCGTGCCCCGGCATGCCCTCCAGACCGGCCTGGGAGGAGATGTTGACGATCGAGCCGCCGCCGCGCTCCTTCATCGCGGGCAACACCGCCTGCATCCCGTGCCAGACGCCGAAGAAGTTGACCTGGAGGATGCGCTCGACCCGCTCGGGCGTCTCGTCCGCGAAGCCCCTGGTCCAGTAGACCGCGGCGTTGTTGACCAGGATGTCCACGCCGCCGAACTCGGCGACGGCGACGGCGACCGCCTCGGCCCAGTCCGCCGGATCCGACACGTCGTGCCGGACGAAGCGCGCGGCCTGGCCCAGCTCCGCGGCGATCCTCGTACCCTCCTCCACAAGCAGGTCGGTGAGCACGACCCGGGCGCCGTTCGCCACGAACAGCCGGGCCTCGGCCGCTCCCTGGCCGCGTGCGGCGCCGGTGATTATCGCGACCTTGCCGGTCAGATCCGCCATGGGATGTCACCTTTCCTCGATCGATGCGAACGCTGCGACAGCACGGCTGCCATCCGCTCAGCCGCCCATCACGTACTTCACCGTCGGCCCGGTGGTCGAGCCACCGTCCGCGGCCGGCTCCGCGCCGGTCACGTACGACGCGGCGTCGGAGAGCAGGAGGGCGACCGCGGAGCCGCTTACGCTCGGCTCGCCGACCCGGCCCACCGGGGTGTTCGAACACACCGAATGGGCAAACGAACGGTTGTCGACCGGCCGCCGCATGGCGCGGCCATTACCCCTGCACCGGCGGCACGATGCCCGCCATCGAGCCACCGTCGATGACGAACTCGGTCCCGGTGATCCACGAGGACTCGTCCGACGCGAGGAAGACCACCAGCTCGCCGATGTCCTGCGGCTCGCCGACCCGACGCAGCGGCACGGTCGGGAAGTTGCCCGCGCCGCGCGTGAAGCGGTTGCCGATCATCGGCGTGTCGACGGCGCCGGGATGCACCGAGTTGACCCGGATCCCGTACTCGCCCAGTTCCAGCGCGGCCGTCTTGGTCAGCCCGCGGATCGCCCACTTGGAGGACCCGTAGGCCGCGTGCCCCGGGATGCCCTGAAGCCCCGCGAGCGAGGAGATGTTCACGATCGACCCACCGCCGTTCGCCCGCATCAGCGGCGCCACCGCCTGGATGCCGTGAAAGGTCCCGAACAGGTTGACCTTGAGAATGCGATCCAACCCTTCGGGCGTCTCCTCCAGGATCGGCTTGGTCCACAGGATGCCCGCATTGTTGACCAGCACATGCACTGCACCGAACTCGCGCACGGCCACCTCGACGACCGCCGCCCAGTCCGCCGCATCCGACACGTCGTGCCGCACGAACCGAGCCGCACTCCCGATCGCAGCGGCGACTGCGGCTCCCTCGTCCGCCAGCAGGTCGGTCAACACGACCTTCGCCCCACGCTCGGCCAACAGGCGCGCCTCAGCCTCACCCTGCCCACGCGCCGCCCCGGTGACAATCGCCACCTTGCCACTCAGATCAGCCATGCGTACCGCCTCCACGACTCCCGAACCGGACCCGACCACGACCACACCAGCCCGCGCTCACCCACACCAACGCCCAGCCTCCCCCCAGCCCCACCCCCCGACCATCCCCAGGCGCGTCAGCACCCCCGACCCGGCCCCGCCGCCCCGCCGCACTCACAACTCCGGCCGGACCCGGTCCTCCGCACCGGATCCGGCCGAGCCATCCTCGTCCGGTACGACCACAACGTGCATATCCCGCCCGGAACGAAGTCTCGATCCCCCTACGCCGACCCTCGCGGGCCACCACGGCCGACCCCGCAGTCCACCCGCGGCCCAACAGCACAGTCCGCCCGGCGAACCACCCCGCAGGCCGACCAGCGCAGGCCGCCCCGCCCCGTCAGGCCCCGTACTTGGCCCGGAAGTGCGGGATGACCTTCTCGCCCCAGATGCGGATCGTCTCCATGCAGTCCTCCTGCGGGATCGTGCCCATCTGGATCAGGCACATGATCTCGTCGGCGCCCGCGTCGATCAGCTTCTGCACGTAGCCGATCGCATCCTCGGCCGTCCCGTAGGCGTGGTTGATGTTGTACGTGGCGGTCGCGTTCACCGTGACCGGGATCTTCGCCTCGTGCAGCATGGCGACCTGCTGCTCGGCGGCCTCGTTGATGATCGCCACCTCGTCCCGACCCTCGACCACGGCCTCGTCCGGGATGCCGGACTTGCCACCGGAGAACCAGTGCGCGATCGACTGTGCGAAGAAGCGCTGGCCGCGCGCACCCACCTGGCGGGCCCGGGCGCCGTCCTCGGAGACGATCGTCGGGCACAGCGCGACCAGGTGGTCGTTGGTCACCGAGGACACGAACCGCTCGCCGGTGCGCTCCTTGATCGCGTCCCGATAGATCTGGTTGAGGTTCGCCACCTCCTCGGGACCGGCGAAGCCGAGCACCAACGCGCCGACGCCGTACTCCGCCGCCTCGACCAGGCTCGGCTGCTTGCTGCAGGCCAGGAACAGCGGCGGATGCGGGGTCTGCACCGGGCGCGGCAGGATCGGGTGCGAGCCCTCGATGTCGAGCACGTCGCCGTGCCACACCAACTCGTCCTGCTGCCACGCGGCGCCGATGATCCGCAGCGCCTCCTCGACCTGGGCCTTGGTCTGCTCGATGTCCACCCCGCACAGCGAGGACTCCTGGAGCGTGCCGCCGCGGGCCGCGCCGACGTCGAGCCGGCCACCGGAGAGCGTGTCGAGCATGCCGATCCGCTCGGCGACCCGGGCGGGGTGGTTGAAGTTGAAGGGCATACAGACCGCACCGTGCGCGATCCGGATCCGACTCGTCCGCGCGGCCACCCAGGTCAGGAAGATCTCCGGGGCACTCATGTGCGAGTACCACTTGGTCGAGTGGTGCTCGACCGCCCAGATCCGATCGAAGCCCATCTGCTCGGCGTATACGGCCTGGTCCACGGAGTTGAGGATGACCTCGCGCTCGTGCTCTGCCGTGGGGTTGGCCATTTGGGCTTCGAAGATCATCGAGAACTGCATGCCGTACTCCTGGTGCGCGAGGCGGAATACTCCAATTAGATGTATGACGACCAGTCAGGTCAATAGCAAGCTGACGTAGAATCAGGAAAAGTTGACGCGTACCGATGGAGGCCACGATGACGGGGGATCCGCTCCCGAAGCTGCCCGCAACCGCGTGGGCCGTACTCGGCCTCTTGTCGTTCCCGGGCGAGCGCTCCGGCTACGACCTCAAGAAGTGGGCCGACGCGTCCCTGCGCTTCTTCTACTGGAGCCCGGCGCTGAGTCAGATCTACAGCGAGCTCAAGCGCCTGGAGCAGCTCGGCTTCGCCGTCTCGCGCATCGCTTCCCAGGACGAACTGCGCAACAAGCGGCTGTACAGCATCACCGAATCCGGCCAGGAGGCCCTGGCCGCCTGGGCCCGGGAGACCCCGGCCGGACCGCCCGTGCTCAAGCACGGCGTCGCACTGCGGGTCTGGCTGGGCCACCTCAGCGAGCCGGAGGAACTGCGCAAGACGCTGGTGGAGCACCGCGACTACGCGGCGGGCACGCTGGAGGAGGTGCGCGCGAGCGAGGACTCCGCGCAGGACCGCTGGCCGTTCCCGGCCCTGGTGCTCAAGTGGAGCGAGCGCTACTGGCGGGCGGAACGCGATCTCGCCGACGGCATGCTCGCCGACCTGGAGGAGCTGTACCGCAAGCAGGCCGGGGAGACCTGACCGCACGCGGCACAGGCGACGGGAAGACGAAAACGATCCCGGAGTCGAGGCAGGCGGCCCCGCCGGGCCGCCCTCGACTGCGGGATCGTCGTCGTCGTCGTGGGTGGATCAGACGTCGTCGCCGATGACCGGCTCGGGCAGGGTGCCGGCGTTGTGCTCCAGGAGTCGCCATCCGCGCACCCCGGGGCCCAGCACCGACCAGCAACAGTTGGACAGTGCGCCCAGCGCGCCCCAGGTCTCCCGGGGCAGGCCCAGCATCGCGCCGAGCCCGCAGCGGATCGCGCCGCCGTGCGAGACGATCACGAGCGTGCCGTCCTCCGGCAACTTCTCCACCGCGAGCTCGATCGCCTCGGCCATCCGGTCGGCGACCTCGCTCTCCAATTCGCCGCCGCCGCGCCGCACCGGCTCGCCGCGCCGCCACGCGGCGAACTCCTCGGGGAAGGTCTCCTCGATCTCCCGGTTGGTCAGCCCCTGCCACTCCCCCGCGTACGTCTCGCGCAGCGCGGGATCCAGGGTGACCGGGACGTCGACCAGCCGGGCCAGTTCGGCTGCGGTGTCCACCGCGCGGGTCAGGTCGGACGCCGCGATCGCATCCGGACGCAGTGCCGCGAGCAGCCGAGCCGAGCGCCGGGCCTGGCCCAGCCCCGCATCGGTCAGCGGGATGTCGGTCTGGCCCTGGAAGCGCCGCTCGACGTTCCACGTGGTCTGGCCGTGCCGCCACAGCAGGACACGGCGCCCCTTCCCGCTCAGAGCGCGCCCTCCGCCGCCTCCGCGGCCTTGGCCTGCTCGTTGCCCAGCCGCACCGATTCCGGCAGCTCGATCCGCGGGCAGTCCTTCCACAACTTCTCGAGCGAGTAGTAGGCCCGCTCCTCGGCGTGCTGGACGTGCACCACGATGTCGATGTAGTCGAGGAGGATCCAGCGCCCTTCGCGCTCGCCCTCGCGGCGGACCGGCTTGGCGCCGAGCCCGCGCAACGCTTCCTCGACCTCGTCCATGATCGCCTTGACCTGGCGGTCGTTGGACGCGGAGGCGAGCACGAACACATCGGTGATCGTGACGACCTCGCTCACGTCGTAGGCGACGACGTCGGTGGCGAGCTTCTCTGCACATGCCACGGCAGCCGCGGTGGCGAGCTCCAGGGCGTGGGGGGTTGCGGTCACGATTCGCTTCCTGCGGACGACAAGGGGATTACCGTTCAGGGTCTCACACGCGGGGCATGCGACGGCCACTCGTTATTCGCGCGTTCACGAACCGACGCCCGTTCGCGGACCGACGGCGTCGGCGCGCCGCCCAGTCGCCGCGGCGAAGTGCGGCCGGCCCCGGACCGGTGGTCGGGGCCGGCCGCACCCGCGGCTACGACCTGTCCGGGTTGTAGTCCTGCCCGAGCGTGACCACCACGTCGGCGAGCATCTCGCCGGTGGCCTTCTTCACCGTGGTCGGCGGCAGCCGCAGGGTCAGCGCGACCTGGTCCGCTTCGCCCTTGCGGGCGTCGTCGGCGTACTGCACGGTCGACGTCGGCTGGGCGCGCTTGCCCGCGGCGCCGCCCGGGACGTACGTCACGCCCGCGTTGAGCAGCCGCGCGTGCGCGTCCTCCTGGGCACCGGCCTTGCCGCTCGCGTCCTCCACCATCACCCGGGTCGGCCCGGTGGCGACCTTGCCCTGGCGTACCGTGCCGCCGAGCAGCTCGCGCACGATCGGCAGCGCCGCCGGGCCGTCCAGGATGCCCTCCAGGGACACCGGGAGCGCCCGGACCTGCAATTGCTTCCCCTGCGTGGCCTTGGCCAGATTCGCCAGCAGCACGCTGAGCTTGTCGTCCGGCAACGAGGGGTCGGGCAGGTTGGCCATGTTGGCGAGCAACGTCAGGATCGCGTCCGGCTGGGTCGGGAACGCGGCCAGCAGGCCCTGGAGGACCCGGCCGAACCGATCGCCGGCCACCGTGGGCTGCTCGCCTTGCTGCTTGTAGGTGGCGAAGGCCAGTGCCGCGACGCCGTTCGCGGGATTGCGGCCCTGCCCGACCAGCACCTTGCCGTCCGGGCTCTTGATCTCGACGTCGGCGTTCAGCTGGATGCCGCCGGCCAGGTCGACCAGCCCCTGCAGGACCGGTTCGGAGATCACCCACGAGCCGTCCAGCTTGACGCCGAGCAGGTCGGAGAGCGCGTCCCGGGACGCGCCCGGGCCTTCGTCGGCCATCAGCCGGCCGAGCGGGAACGAGTTGTTGTCGGAGTTGACGATGGTGACGGAGGACACGCTGACCATGGACGCGGTGTTCTTGGCCGGGTCGACGGTCAGCAGCGCGTTGGCCGACGCCTGGCCGTCCTTGGCGCGCAGTTGCACCAGCACGCCGCCGTTCTTGCCGGGCCCGGCGACACTCTTGTCGTCGCGCAACCAGGTGTCCCACGCGAAGTAGCCGCCGACGCCGAGCACCGCCACCGCGAGCACCACCGCGAGCGCGATCAGCCGCTGCCGGATCGCCCGGCGCTTCTCGTCCCGGCGCTCGGAGCGGGTCTCGGCGAAGGACAGCCAGTCGATCACGTCCTCGGCCTGCTCGCTCTCGTCGTCGACGAACGCGAACTCGTCCGAACCGTAGCCGGGTCGGCCCGGCCGACCCGGTCCCGACCGGCGCGCCCTCGGCGCCGGCACCCGGCCGTCCCCGGCCGACGACCCGGACTTGCCGGCACCGGACCCGGACTCGACCGGAGCAGAAGAGGTCGACGCCGAAGTCCCGGTCGCCCCGGCCGGCTTCGACCGCGAGCGCGTCAGTCCGGCCGGCCGGACCGGGATCGAGCCCGCCGCGACCCCGGTGGAGGCCGGATCCGGACCGGCCGCCGGAAGCGGCCCGGTGGGCGCCGGCCGACTCGCCGGCACCACCGGCGACGCGGGCGACTGCTCGTAGTGGGCGGTGGGCTGTTGCGGTTCGTAATAGCCCTGCTGCTGATCGGGGTAACCGCCCCCGCCCTGCTGCGGATACTCCGGCGCGGCATACGCCGTCGGGTCGTAGCCGCCCTGGACGGCGCCGTTGTAGCCGTTCGGGTCGTACGTCCCGGCGCCCCGACCCTGGTCGTACCCGTTCGGGTCGTAGCCGCCGGACGGATAGGCCGCGGCCTGATGGGCCCCGGACTGATAGGCGTTCGGGTCGTACGCGTTCGGGTCATACGCGTTCGGGTCGTAGCCGCCCTGGCCGTACGCGTTGGGGTCGTACGAGTACTGCTGCGGGGTGAAGCTCACCGGATCGAGCCCGCTCGGCCCCGGCTGCCCGGGCTGTACCGGCTGCCCGTCGTAGCCCGGGTAGCCGCCGTCCGGGCCGTATCCGGGCTGCTGCCCCTGCGCCTGCGCGCCGTCGCCTCGCGTGGTGCCGTAAGGCTCCTGCGTCTGTCCGCCGTCCCCTCGCTCGGTGCCGTAAGGCTCCCACTCGCGCCGGTCGTCGTTGCTCACGAAGCTCCCCGGTACAGCCCCCGCTTGCTGATGTATTGAACGACCCCGTCCGGCACCAGGTACCAGACCGGATCACCCCCGGCCACCCTTGCACGGATGTCGGTCGACGAGATGGCCAGTGCGGGGACCTCCACCAGGCTCACGCCGCCGTCCGGGAAACCCGGGTCGGACAGAGTGTGCCCCGGACGGGTGCAACCCACGAAATGCGCGAGCTCGAACATCTCGTGCGCGTTGTGCCAGGAGAAGATCTGGGACAGCGCGTCGGCGCCGGTGATGAAGAATATTTCGGTCCCCTCGGGCGAGGACTCGCGCAGGTCGCGCAGCGTGTCGAGGGTGTACGTCTCGCCCTCGCGATCGATGTCCACCCGGCTCACCGAGAAGGTCGGGTTGGACGCGGTGGCGATCACCGTCATCAGGTACCGGTCCTCGGGCGAGGACACGTCCTGGGCGGACTTCTGCCACGGCCGCCCGGTCGGCACGAACACCACCTCGTCGAGCCCGAACTGGCCCGCCACCTCGCTCGCGGCGACGAGGTGCCCGTGGTGGATGGGATCGAAGGTGCCGCCCATGACACCGACACGTCTGTTCCGCTCGCTCATGGCGCGAGAATCTATCGGTCCCTACTCCTTGACCGCGCCCGAGGTGATGCCCGCGACGATCCGCTTCTGGAAAATCAGCACCAGGACGACCACCGGAATGCTCACCACGACCGACGCCGCGGCGACCGCGGCGGTGGGCTGCTGGAACTGCGAGGCACCGGTGAAGAAGGCCAGCGCGGCGGGCACCGTGCGCGATTTGTTGGTCGAGGTCAGCGACACCGAAAAGACGAAGTCGTTCCACGCGAAGAAGAACACCAGGATCGCGGTGGTCACCACGGCGGGCACCGCCATCGGCGCGATCACGTAGCGAAACGCCTGCCACGCGGACGCGCCGTCGATCCGTGCGGCGTCCTCCAGGGCCCACGGGATCTGTTTGAAGAACGAGGTCAGCGTCCAGATCGACAGCGGCATGGTGAACGACAGGTACGGCAGGATCAGCCCGATCCAGGTGTCGAAGAGGCCGATGCTGCGCCACATGTCGAACAGCGGACCGACCACCGCGATGGTCGGAAACATCGCGATCGCCAGCGCGCCGAGCAGGATCAGCCGCTTGCCCGGGAACTCCATCCGCACGATCGCGTACGCGGTGCCGGTCGCGCAGGCGACCGCGATCACCGTGGCGATCAGCGAGATGCCGATCGAGTTGCGCAGCGCGTCGGTGAACAGGTCGTTCTTGAAGACGGTCCGGTAGTTGTCCCAACTCCAGGCACTGGGGAGGAACTTCGCGTTGTTGATGTCGTCGCCGCCCTTGAACGACAGCGACACCATCCAGGCCAGCGGAAGCACGGTGATCGCGATCACCAGGACGCTGACCAGGACGCGGGCGCCCTCCCGGGCCGGGCTGGGCTGACTCACGTGGGACTCCCGAGCTTGCTCACGTCGGTACGGAAGAGCTTGATGAACAAGAACGCGATCAGCAGCACGCAGGCGAACAACAACACCGAGATCGCCGAGCCCAGACCCAGCGCGGTGCGGCTGACCAGTTGTCGGTAGGCCAAAAAGGACACCGTCTCGGTGTCGTTGGCGCCGCCGGTCATCACGAACACCGCGTCGAAGATCCGGAACGCGTCCATCGTGCGAAAGAGCAGCGCGACCAGGACGGCCTGCTTCATGATCGGCAGGGTGACCCGGGTGAGCCGCTGCCACGGGCCCGCGCCGTCCACGCGCGCCGCCTCCTGCACGTCCGGGGAGACCTGGATCAGCCCGCCGAGCAGCAGCAGCGACATGAACGGCGTGGTCTTCCAGATCTCCGAGAGGGCGATCACGAACAGCGCCGACCAGCGGTGGTCGAACCACGCGACGTCGATGCCGAACCAGTCGTTGACGAACCCGGTGGACGGGTCGAACGCGTAGCGCCACGCGTAGGCGGAGACGACGGTGACGATGCCGTACGGGATCAGCACGATCGTGCGCAGGCTGCGGCGCAGATACAACGCACGCTGCATCAGGTGGGCGAGCCCGAAACCGATCACGAACTCCACCGACACGGTGGCCACGGTCAGCGCCAGCGTGGTCCACACGTCGGTCCACCACAGCGGATCCTTGAGCACAACCCAATAGTTGGACAGGCCCGCGAACGAGTTCGCCTCCGGTGTGGTCAGTCGCTTGTGGAAGAGCGAGAGCCAAACCGCGTCGGCCAGCGGCGCGATCGCGACCAGGATCATGATCGCCACGGCGGGCGCGGAGAGCAGCCACCCGGTGCGCCGCATCCGTTGGGCGTGGTCGAGTTGCCTGCGGGGCTTCTTGTGCCGAGGCGCGGCGTCGACCGTGGATACCGTGCTCACAGCAGCACCTTGTCGTGCAGGACCCCGGTGATCAGGTCGTCGGTGTCGCGCGGGGCGGTGTTCGGGTCGACGTCCGCGGGCGGATGGTACATGCGCTGTACGGACGCCGAGACGTCGTTGTAGTACGGGGTGCGCGGACGCGGGCCGGCCTGTTCGAGCGACTCCTTGATCAGGCCGGCCATCGGCAACGCCTCGCGTACCCGCGGGTCGTCGTAGGCGGCGGCCTTGGCCGTGGTCTCCTTCGACTCCAGCATGTAGGTGATCTGGTTCTCCAGGCTGCCCGCGCAGCGCACCGCGCTCACCGCCGCCGCCGTGTGCTTGCCGTACTTGCTGACGCCCAGCGCGATGCCGCCGAATGGCGGCTTGGATGCCTTGCCGGCGTCGGTCTGCGGGTAGCGCGCCCAGCCGTAGTCGTCGAGCACCTCGCGCCCGAGTTGGCCGTCGGCCACCGCCTCGGCCGCGGCGCCGCGCGCGTACGTCCAGTTGACCATGAAACCGCCGGAGCCGGACTGGAACGTGGTGCGGGTGTCGTCCTCGATCGAGGTGGCCAGGTTGGCCGGCGCTGCGGACGAGCGGCCGAGTCGGCGCATGATCTCGGCGGCCCGCCTGCCCGAACCGCCCTCCTGGAGCGTGGGCTTGAGGTCGACGCCCTTCTCCACGTCCCGCACGATCGCGCCGCCGGTGCCGGTGACCAGGCCATTGACCCAGACGGTGATGCCCTCGTAGCGCTTGGCGGGCACCGCGAGGGTCTTGTGCGTCTTCTCGGCGGCGGTGATCACGTCGTCCCAATCGACCGGCCGGCTCAGGTCGAGCCCGGCGGCCGCGGCCACCGACTTGCGATACCACAGGAGCTGAGTGTTGGCCCGGAACGGCGCGGCGACCAGTCGATTGCGCCAGCCCGAGGACTCCACCGCGCTGCCCAGCATGCCCTCGGTGAGCGCCGCGGCCTCGGCCGGGTCGAACGGCCGCAGGAAGCCCGCCTCGGCGAACTCCGGTACGAAGACCGGGTCGAGCGCCATCACGTCGATCGAGGAGTCCTTGGCGGCCAGCCGCCGCACCAACTGCTCACGCTGTCCGGACGCGTCGGTGGGCAACACCGCGACCTTGACCCGATAGGCGCCGCCCGACGCCCTGCTGCACCGGTCGGCGAGCTTTTGGTAGGCCCCGTTGTCCGGTGGCACGTACCAATTGAGCACCGGTGGGCCCGAACTGCCGCCTCCACACCCCACGACGGAGGCGACCAGTGCGAGCGCGACGGCCCGGATTCCGCGGCGACGCAACACGTGGTTCACCGGGTCAGCAGATCAAGCAAACCACTCTTGTCGCTTTATTTACCCCCGAACGGTGGCGTGTCGACGCCGGGTGGCTCAGCCGCCGACGGGGGTCAGCGACCAGTCGCCGTCGGCTTCGAGTTCGATCAGGCACGGACCCTTGGGCAGGATCGACTCGCCCTCGTAGTCGCCGATCGCGTTGGCCAGGGTACCCAAATACGCCTCGCCTCCGCCGTGTTCGGCGAAGGTGCCGACGATGAAGTTGCTGACGCCCGCGTGGGTCATCGCGAGCACCGTGCGCGGGCCGGTCCAGCGCACCGTCTCCGGGCCGTTGCCGGTCAGCCGGTCGGTCAGCGTCCGGGCCGCCTCGGGCGCGAGCAGCCGCACGGTCCACTCGCCGTCGGCCTCGATCTTCAGGCGCGAGGTGTGGCCACCGCGTTCGTCCACCAGGGCCCGGCCGCGGTACGCGCCGATCGCGTTGGCCAGCAGCTTGTCCGTCTCCAGATCGGCATCCAGCGTCCACACCACGAAGTTGTCGGTGCCGCGGGCTTCCAGCTCGACCAGGAAGGGGCCGGCTTCGACCGGGCGGGCGATCGAGAGGACCTTGTCGCCACGACCTTCGTACACGGCGGCGGACGCGGGCGGCTCCTCGACGGCGGTGGCGACAGCGGGGACGGCGGGTGCGGGCAACGTGTCCGGCTCGGGCGCCGGTTCCGGGTCTGCGTCCGCCTCTGCCTGCGCCTCTGTCTCCGCCTGCGACGGCGCCTGCGCCTGCGACGGCGCCTGCGACCGCGCGGTCGGCTCGGCGTCCAGCTCCGCGGCGATCGGCGCGGCCGGCTCGGGGTTCGCCTCCGGCTCGGCCTCCGCGGCTGTCGCGTCAAAGCCGAGCACGTCCGGCGTCGCGGCCGTCGGCGACGGTCGCACCGGCTCCGCGTCGGCCGGCACCGCCGCCACGATCAGCGTCTGTTCGGGATCCCCGCCCAGGTCGCGCACGAGCTCTTCCACGCCCGCCTCGTAGCCCTGTCCCACCGCGCCGAACCGCCAGCCGTCCCGCCGATAGACCTCGGCCAGGATCAGTGCGCGTTCGCGGGTCAGGTCCGCCACCGGCAGCACGAAACGGCCGATCTCGCCGTCGGCGCCCCGCAGGCGGATCAGCGACCCGGTACCGAATCCGGGCGCCTGCGCCCCGATCGCGAACACCAGGCGATCCACCGCGTCGTCCACGGCGGACAGGTCCACGTGGAACTCGGCAGTCCCGCTACCGCCGGCCACCAGCGCGACCGCGCTCGTCAGCGACGCCGGCCGGGCCGTACAGACCACGTCCAGGTCCGTCGTACCCAGGCTGAAGCAGTACGCGGCCAGGCCCTCGCCCGACACGTCGAACTCCACCTCGATGGTCGAGTCGTCCAGTCTCGTCTTCTCGCCCATGGCGAATGTGCGCATCGCGTCCTCCCCCGGCCGCCCCTGATCTGGCGTCACCTTAACGCGCACGGCAAAGCGCCGGGACGGCAATGTGCCGGCCCGGCGACCGCGGGAAGGTTCGACGAACCGGACGCCCGCGTCCGGCTGCGCGAACGGGCGCTCAGCGGTCCTTGTTGTACCGCGTCACCACGAACAGCAGGACGAGAAGCACGGCCAGCGCACCGATGCCGGCGCCCAACGGGTTCAGGTTGTCGTGCTTGCCGCTCTCGCCGGCCAGCGTGGTCAGGACGGTCGTCGCGTGCTGGGTCATCCGTGGTCAGCCCTTGCGTAGTTTTTGCCGACGTGTGCGCACGACATCGTACGGGCGCGGACAACGGATGGCGCGGCCAGGCTCCGGCCCCGCTCCCCGGCACTGCCAACCCCGGCGACACCACCTCGCCCACCCCGCCCCCTCCTGTCCGTCGGCGCCCCCGGCCCCCGCCCACCTCAGTGATCGACCCCGACCCCCCGGCGCGTCAGCGCCCCCGACATGGGCCGCCCCAAGTGATCGACGCGCGAAGCGCGGAGAGCGGCGGAGCCGCAAACTTCGACTTCGTGACCCGGAGCGAAGCGCAGGGACACGAAGTCACGAGCGAGGGGCCGCTTTTTCTTGG